>QEUW01000248.1 GCA_003577005.1 Chloroflexota bacterium
CCGGCTTGACAGGCCGGCATGTTAACCGCTACACTACGCCCCCTGCTAACGGTCGCCATGATAACATAGCCCTCTGGCGCCGTCAAGGATAATTTCCCGCCACACGGCGCAAACCAACCCTCTCGGTCATCGATTTCACGATTTGCTCCTGGCCAGACCCTCGGCAGTCTCCTTGACAAGTGTTGTTGATAGACTAGGGCCGGTAATGAAACGCAGTTTGGGGGAGACATGGCGGGCGAACTGGCTCAAGTGGGATAGTTTTGCCCGAACGAAGCGTTGTACGGCGACATCAAGATGGCGTAGATCCATTCGCTTCGGGAAAACTAAGACTGGCACGCGGAGCACTTCACGAAGCTAATGCCTGCTCAATGGCAGCTCGCAGCGCATCCGGCGATGCATAGAACAGGTGTTGACCGTTGACCAGGAATGCAGGTGTGCCAGGAAGTCCCAGAGCGCGCCCCCGATCTTCGTCATACTGCACGGTGGCGACATGGGTGTTGTTGTCCACACACGTTTGCAGGGCATCGGTATCCAGGCCGACCTGAGCACCAAGCTGGATCAGGTCTTCCTGAGAGCTGCGCGCATCCGCGAGCGTGAATACTGCGTTGTGAAAGTCCCAGAAGGCGTCGTTGCCTTGATCCAATGCGCACTGCGCAGTCCGCGCCGCCATGCGGCTGTAACTGGGCGCGACGACCGGGAAATCGCGATAGACAAATTTGACCTGGCCCGGATACTCCGCCAGCAACTGCTCAATGATGCCCGCACGGTGCCATGCCTGGCAGGCAGTGCAGCCATACACCCCATATTCAATGATGGTGACTGGCGCAGCGGGGTTGCCCAGGACGGGATCAAGCGTCAGTCGTTCGTCCACAACCTCAGGTGCGGCTTCACCGGAATTTGACAGGATCAAAAAAAGTGCGGCAGCAACCACCAGCATGACAGCACCTCCCATGATCCAGTGGGATTGCTGCTGCGATCGGCTGCGGTGCGCCGGATTGTTTCTTTTGGTCATGTAGAGTTTTCCTTCTGCTCTATCACCCATCAAATTCAATTGGCAGTAGCCGCCCCGCCCTGTTGCGCCCTGTTGGTTGGGGCACTACAAGGCCGGGCGGCGGTTTGTGAAAGATAGGGGTCAGTCAGCCGCCTGCTGCCCATAGATGAGCGTATCCGGCTGGAAAGCGGCCCACGCGAACCAGAAATGCGGCGCGGCCAACCGCTGTTGCAACTGCCGTCCGGCCAGCTCGCCCTCGATTGCGGTGCCGAACACGTTCCAGGCGGAGCCGGTCTGCTCATCGCGGATCACGCCCTCGGCGTCACGGACAAAGGTTAACACCTGCCCGTCCAGAGTGCGGTCATACAGCGCCGCCATGCCCACATCGCGCGACGAGTCGATGTCACTGCGATCCAGCGCGCTAGTCGCGCCAGGCTGCCAGAATGCGACCACATCCTGAGCGCCGACCGTATCGTTGATCACGCCCATGCTGGCAAGCGTCTCGAAGGGATACGCTACCGGAATGCCATCGATCACCCCTGCCAGCACACGTTCGGTAGCAAACAGCCGATCATCTACCGGCCCCCGGAACAGAAAGGGACTGGCGCTGCTGTCATAGCCCACATAGGGATTGGTGCCGTAACTACGGCTGCCCGGTGACAGCACTTCACCATCCGGGTATTGTTCCGCGAATGCGCCAAAACCCACCACCTGCGACGGCAGGATGGTAAGCTGGTAGCCGGTGTACTGGCCGACAATGCCGGTCCCGGTGAACTGCTGCCACCAGGATTGGGTCACATCGTCCCACATGATCAGGTCGCTGTTACGCAGCAGCCCGCTCACGCCAAAACGAAAGACTTGATCGTCCACCGTACGTTCGAAGACGATGGCGCTGTTGCACAACGGGCAGAATGTCACTGCTACCGGTTCGCCGCCCACCACATCATTCACGATCTCGTGCCGTGTCATGATCGCCAGGGGATAAGCGCGAGCGACACCGTTCAGGCTGAATGCCACCACCGGAGACTGCGGCTGGAGCCAGGCCCGTGCCACATCTACCGGGTCAAACTCCGGATTGTCAATCGGCGGGATGCCATCGCGCGGTACGCCGCCCGAAATGATTTCATCGAATACACCCGGTTCATAGGTACAAAAGTCGGTCTTATCCCAGACGCGCTGCAAGTTGCTCACGTCGATCGGCGGATCATCGCAGCTCAGTTGGGCGCGGACATGATCACCCGTCTCCGGGAGCAGAGTCGCAGCAGCAACCAAACCACTGGCGACGATCAACGCGATACTGAACAGGAACTGAGGACTGAGTTTAGACATCTTGTTTCCTTATTTCGTGCTGATACTGCGCGTCAGGACGATAAAACGCTGTCAAGCATCTGCTCGATTTGTCCGGCGGTCAGCGGGCCGAAATGCCGAGCTACAATCACGCCGTCACGGTCAAGTAGTAAGGTGGTGGGATAGCTGAACAAGCCATACTGGGTCTGGATCGCGGCTGACTGATCCAGTGCAATCAGGAATGTCAGGCCGAATTCTTTGCGGAAGCGGCGCACCACCTCAGGCGACTCGGCATTATTCACTGCCAGGATGGTGAACCCATCCTCCGCGCGTGCCTCATACTGCTGCTGGAATTCGGGCATTTCCACGCGACAGGGACCACACCACGTCGCCCAGAAGTTGAGCAGTACGACCTGCCCACGCAGATCGGAGAGAGCCACCGGCTCACCCGCATCGGTCACAGTCTGGAAGTCCGGGGCGAGCTTACCTACCTCTAGCCCGACTTCCCGCGCAGACGGCCCGGTTATGGCCAGTTCGGGCGCTGCTTCTGTCGCCAGTGGTTGAATTTCGCTCGTTAACGGCGTGGCAGTTGTTTCGCCACCAACCAGATCAATTACCTGTTCTTCAAGCTCGATCGAAAACCCGGCGAAGTCTACGGCGAATTGTGCGCTTAGGTCCTGCAAACGGCCGCTGGCGACCATCAGACCGATCAAGATCAGAAAGGTGCCGCTCGCCAGTTCAATCGTGCGCATGTGGCGTTGCAAGCGTCGCAAGACACCCTGTATCTGGTCCAGCAGCAGCGCGGTCAGCAGGAACGGCACACCCAACCCCAGCGAATAGGCTGCCAACAGTGTGCCCGCTTCGCTCACGTCGCCACCGCTGGCCGCCAACGTCAACATCGCACCATACACCGGCCCAATGCAGGGCGTCCACCCGGCCGCAAAGACCACACCCATCAGCGCCGAGCCACCAAAGCCCTTCGAAGGTGTGGCGTTCATTTGTTTGCGGGTATCGGCATAGAGCGCCGTTTCGACACGCGTGAGCGCTCCTATCCAGAAATCAGCAGGACGCGTGAACGCGCCACCGAGGATTAAGCCCAACCACACTGCGGCCAGAAATGCAGTAGCAAAAGCCGGGAGCCAGGGGTTGCTGCTCCATAACGGTGTGGACCACAGCGCCAGCGTGCCGGTGAAACCCCAAGCGAGGAGGGCGCTGGAAGCCAGCGCAAATGCAACACTGAAGAAAGGATCGGCGATCAGGTTTTCGGCAGCCTGCAGCCATGCAAACAACTGCGCGAGCACCCCCATGAAGTGCAGCCCGAAGATCACGATTACAGTACCGCCGAGGCGGCCGATAAGTGCCGTAACCTGATTGATGTTTGATCCGCCGATTTCCTGAATGAAGGCTGTAGACAGCAGGCCAATCGTGACGAAGACGAAGGTGAACCCTGCCACGAAGAACAGTCCGTGCATGGCTGTTCCAAAACGCTGCCCAACGGATTTCGGCTGGCTGGTTGCGCCTACACGCAAACTGGCGGCAACAGTGTTGGTGATGCGGCCCCCCATGTACCCCACATACGCCGGCACCAACGGTAGCACGCACGGCGATATGAACGATACCAGCCCGGCAATAAACGCCAGTCCCAGGGTTAGCTCCATCGTGCGATCTTCTCCGTCTGCCTGCAAAGACACTCAATCGGTGCGTTTTGATACGGTTTCACACTAGCAGGGGATGGTCCAAATCTGTGTTGCTCTGGCAACAACGATGGATGGGGAAAGTCAGTTCTTAGCCGCTTCTCATCTTGGGAGCAAGATCAGGGATACGGCCGGACGATCCAGGCCGTATCCCTCCCGGGTACCCTTCGAACTATTTAATCTCCAGATGCTTCTGTGGCTTCCATCTCATCCAGGGCCGAATGTGGCAGGTCATAGCGCAGCAGATAGTCCGAGTTGCCTTCCTGTGCGTGGCAAGCGATGCAGCCTTCGACCGCACCTGCCGCGTCAACAGCGCCTTTGGGGGCTGCCTTCACCCAGAACCAATCATTGGCCTCCGGATTGAAACCATCCACTTTGTACATGATGGTGATTGCCGCCAGTTCGCCCGGCTCTTCGACGGTGCCCATGTAGTTTTCTTTCACAACGATACTGCCTGGGGGCAGAATGCCGTTGAAATCGTCACGCTCGATGGCCGCCAGCGCCCGATCATTGACGAAAATACGGACGGTCATGCCATGCGGCTCACCGCTCTGCAAAAAGCCGCTGAAGTCCTCGGTGTTGACATCATCGGTGGGCCAGCTCGCCCATGTGGTATAGTCGTTCGTCTGAAGCACATAGTCCATAATCGCCTGACCATCTGCTTCAGGGAGCGGGTCGCCGAAGAAGGTGACCGGTTCTTCGCCGAACGCATAACGCAGCAGGTAGTCTGCGTTACCTTCCTGGGCGTGGCAGGCGGAGCACATTTCCACAGCGCCTTCGGCATTAACTGTGCCATCCGGGGCTGTTGCCAACCAGAACCAGTCGTTCCCTTCGGGAGCGAATCCCTCCACTTTATACATAGCCGTGATCGCAGCCAGATCGCCCGGCTCTTCCGGGGTTCCCATGTAGTTTTCTTTGACGATGAGGCTGCCCGGTGGCAGGATGCCGTCGAAATCTTCAGCCGCAACCGCTTCCTGGGCGATATCATTCACGAAAATGCGGATGGTGCTGCCGTGCGGTTCTGCCCCCTGGACGTAAGCGCCAAAATCGGTCCATCGATCGGGTGTCCACGAACCCCAGTCCTGGTAGGGATTCTCGTTCAGGATGTAATCCGCGACGGCCTGACCGTTGGCTTCCGGAAGTTCTGGTTCCTGAGCAACCGCTGGGATGCTATGGTTCCAGATAAGCATCGCGAAGGCAGCGATCAACAACCCTAATCCGAGTACGGTCAGCGCGATGATGTGGGTGGAATGGCTCTTGTGCATGTCGTTTTCCCCCGCGGTTTCTTGGCAGATGGCTAAGCTTGCTAAGCTAAGTGCATTGAAAATCGGACACACATAGACAACGCAACACGATACCTCTTACTGTAATCGAAAATGGATCCGAATTCGGAAAAGAATAGCCGAGGAAATGCCGAGCATTCGGTAAAGGCCCATAGAAAAATAGCTATATTTAGAGTTAAACTGACTTATGAAGAGGAGCGGTGATGACGACGCGAATCGCAGTTGGCCTGGATAATGCCCGGCAAGGGCTGGTCTGTGGACGTAATGCCGCTCGTGCGGCGCTGGAGTCACTCGGGCAAGGCCCGGTCTCTCTGGCGCTGCTATTCACCTCGCATCCTGATCCGGCTCAAGTCCTGCAGGGAGTCAATGAGGTTTTAGGCAATATCCCCCTGATCGGCGCTACCTCAGCCGGTGAGTACTGCCACCAAGGGTATGTTGAGCAGGGGGCTGGGGTTATGCTGATCCAGAGCGATGACATCCTCTTTCACGGGATGAAACACCAACGGCGGCGCTTTTTCGGAAGCGGTAGACTGTTCGCGCAGCTTCAAGGAATCTCCGATAGTGGCCTGGGGAGTCCGTTTGGTCATCGCATGCTGATGTTGTTTCCGGATGATCAATCGATGAACCTGGATGGTTTGGTCGACCAGGCGATGACGGAGACGGCTCTGTTGTACAACATTCTGGGCGGCCCCGGTTTGACACGGCCCGCGGTGCCCCAGTCGCCCGCTGTGTTTTACAACACGCACCTTCTCCGCACGGGTTTGAGCGGCGCTGAAATCCTGAGCCGGATGCCATTAGGGTTGGCCCTGGCAAATGGCTGGACGCCAACCGCCGGTCCCTATCGCGTGACCCAGGCCGGCGAACGACGCGTGGTCAAGCTCGATGGCCGCCCGGCGCGCGAGGTGTACGAAGACTTCTTTCAAGCCAACCACATTCCCTTTACTCAGGATACCCTTTCAGAGACGCTTCTCCACTATCCGGTGGGAATCTGCGAACAGGGCGAATGTAAGGTCAGCATCGTGATGGGCTGTGACAGCAAAGGGGCTTTGATGATGACCTCGCCTCCCCTGGTGGGCAGCCTGGTTCACATTCTTTCAGCCCAGCCCGATGCCCTGGTGGTCGCCGCAGAGAAGGCCATTCAGAAAGCGCTGGACAGCCTGGGCGAACAGCCCGGAGCGGGTGCGTTGTTCATCGACTGTGTCTCAACGGGGATGGTGCTGGCCGACGCTTATGAGCAGCAGCGGCTGGCAGTGGAACGCTGCATGGGGAATATGCCGTTCCTCAGTTTTCGCAGTCATGGCGTTCTCGCGCGCCTTCAGGGGCAGTCGAGCGGCCACTATGAATGCTCAGTGGGGGCATGCGTGCTGCCTGGGTAGCAGCCAACGATGTCGACGGTGAACGGTTTTACGCAGAGACTGGTGGATTTGATCGCCGCTCGAGATGTCGAGCAGGTCGTCGATCGGACGCTCGCCATCTTGATCGACCTGCTTCACCCGCACTGGGCGGGCATCTTACTATGGGATAGCGCGCTGAACCGCTACATCGTAGGTGATGTCTGGCTGGGGGCGTATCCGGCGTCAGAAGCGCCCGCGCTCCGGCGTGAGATGCTACGCCAGGGTGAGATGGCGCGCCAGTCCGATGCAGGCTACGCCCGCTTCGTTGATACCGGTCTGTTTTACCAGCCACTCTATCTGGCGTCGGCACAGCATGTGGGCGCGTTTTGTATCGGCATCGACCAAATGCTACCGACCGGGGAGTATGACCTGCTGGTACAGGCCAGCACGAGTGTGCTTAACAAAGCTGTGAGATTGCAGCGGGCCGAAGCAGAACACGCCGAGCTTCTGGCAGAACGCGAACGTCTGGAACGGTTGCTACAGGCAGTCGAACAGCAGCAGCGGGTGATTGACCGGTTGCTATCGGCTGAGCGCCAGTTTTCTGCCGCGCTTGAGGCCAAGGTCGAAGAACGGACTGCTGAATTACAAGCGGCCCAGGCACGCCTGATCCAATCTGAAAAATTGGCCGTGATCGGCCAGCTTGCCAGCTCGCTCGCGCACGAACTAAACAACCCGCTCCAGGCCATCCAGAGTGGATTAGGGCTGCTGGTCAGCGAAGTAAGACGCGGAAATACGCCTCAGGTCTTAACAGATTTGGGCGTTATCCAATCCGAACTGGAACGCATTCAGGCGCTCTTTCGCCAGATGCTCGATTTCTACCGACCCGTGTCCCACGAATGCCTGCCGCTCAACCTTAACGCCATTTGCGAAAGCGTAGCGGTCTTAATGCGCAAGCGCCTGCAGGACGCCCATGTCAGTCTGCATCTCGACTTATCTTCCCCCTTGCCGTTGACCTGTGGCGACAGCAACCAGATCAAGCAGGTGTTACTGAATCTTTTGCTGAATGCTCTGGAGGCAATGCCCGTGCAGGGGGGCACCATCAGGCTTTGCACTGCCAGCGACAATGGTCACGTCTCCATTCGCGTGGTTGATAATGGGACAGGGATTGCCGAGGAATTGCGCGCACGGTTGTTTGAGCCACTCTTCACAACCAAAACGCGCGGGCTAGGCCTCGGCCTTGCTATCTCTCAGGACATCATTCGGCGGCATGGCGGTGAGATTACGGTGGAGAGTAGCCCTCAAACGGAGACCGTTTTTACTGTCATACTGCCCGTGAGGGACAAATGCCATGACGAGTAGAGTGCTGATTGTTGACGATGAGCCTGTCGTCCGAAGTTTTTTAGTGCGCGTGTTGGAACAGGCAGGTTACACAGTGCAGGCCGCCCACCACGGGCGTGACGCGCTGCAAAGGCTGCAAGCAGCGCCTTTCGACGTGCTGCTGACCGACATCAAAATGGATCAGCTCGACGGGGTCCAACTGCTTGCCCGAGCCAGAGCACAGTACCCCGACATGGCCGTGATCCTCCTGACCGGACATGCTACGGTGCAGTCGGCAGTCGAGGCGCTGCGGCTCGGCGCGCATGACTATTTATTGAAGCCAGCTAAGAATGAGGATATCCTGGCAGCGGTTGCGTCCGGACTGGCAGCGCGCGCACGGCAGCGCCGGACCGCTCGCCTGGAGCAGGTGGCTGGTGAAATGCTACGTGTTTTGCAGGATGATCCAACCACGACCCTGCCCGATACCCCGGTCATCTCATGTGGGCCATTGCAGATCGATCCCGAAGCTTACCGCGCCACCCTGAACGACAATCCCCTCAATCTGACACCAACTGAGTTTCGCCTGCTCGCAGCATTTGCTCGCGAACCGGGTACAGCCATCAACTACGTGCGATTGGTCCAGTTGGCCTGCGGGTATACCTGCTCTCGTCAGGAAGCGCGTGAGATCATTGGCACCCATGTGCGTAATGTGCGCAAAAAGCTGGGTGTGACGCCGAGGCAACCTCTGTACATCGAATCTGTTCGTGGGGTGGGCTATCGACTCATCCCCTGAACAGCCTGCCTCTGGATGCGCGGTCAGTCGTTATGATCGCCCGCACAGGTATTTCCTCGTTATGTTCTGGCCGTTCGCACCACAAATCCGCACGCATTTCACGGGTCACTGATGGGGGACCCTTGCTGGCAGTGTGGCGGGCGAACAACCCGGCGGTGGGTGTGGTGATGCCGTCCATTATTGCCGGTGGACTGGTTCGCGGGTGAGCTGACTATTGACGACGCGCCAGATGTGCAGCGGATTGGCATCCTGGAGCGCATCCGGCAGAAGGGAATCCGGGAAGTTTTGAAAAGCGACCGGGCGCATGAAGCGTTTAATCGCCATCATCCCGACCGATGTCACCTGCGGGGCTGTGGTGGCGGGGTAAGGACCACCGTGCTGCATCGCATACCCCACCTCGACGCCGGTTGGAAACCCATTCCAGATCAGGCGCCCGGCTTTTTCGCGCAGTCGTGAGAACAATTCGCCGGTAAAGGCAGTTTCTTCCGCTTCCGAATGAACGGTTGCGGTCAAGTTGCCATGCAGCGACTCGACGGCTGCGAATAACGCGTCGGGCGTGGGGCACGTGACAAACATCGTCACCGGACCGAAATGCTCGTTTTGCAGCGATTCATCCCGGATAAACTGTTCCGCGGTGGTCTGAAAAACGGTGTTGGGAAAGCAATACCCCTCCGGAGTGACCTCATGGGTTGCAGTCCATTCCAATACGCTTCCGGAGGCGCGTGTATGCTCGACGACCGCTGACAGATGCGCCAGAACTGCCTGGTTCAACAGCACGCCTGGCTGTCGCTGACTCATCAGTTCGGCCACGCGGGCAATGAACGCCTGGCTTGCGGCGCCGTCCACGACGAACACCAGGCCCGGCTTCGTGCAAAACTGGCCGCTCCCCAGTGTAACCGAATTCACCAGCCCGACAGCGATGTCTTCACCGCGCACTGCGAGGGCCTGAGGCGAGATTACGATGGGATTGGTGCTGCCCATCTCGGCGAAGACCGGGATCGGTCGTGGACGTCTTGCGGCGGTGTCGAACAGCGCGCGCCCGCCACGCAATGAACCCGTGAATCCCACGGCTTCGAGCTGCGGATGCTCGACCAAAGTCTGCCCGACCCTCACCGTATCGCCCTGAACCATGGAGAAGAAGCCTGCTGGTAATCCGTGCTGCTCTCCCGCTGCCAGGATAGCCCGCGCGACAAGTTCAGACGTGCCAGGATGCCCCGGGTGAGCCTTTACGATCACCGGGCATCCGGCGGCAAACGCCGAAGCCGTATCACCCCCAGCAACGCTGAATGCCAGCGGGAAATTGCTCGCCCCAAACACGGCCACAGGCCCCAATGGGATCAACATGCGCCGGATGTCCGGGCGCGGTGTTGGCGTTCGCGTCGGGAGCGCCGTATCGATAATAGCTTCGACAAACGACCCTTCGCGCAGCAGTTCGGCGAAAAGCCGTAGTTGCGACGTGGTCCGGCCCCGCTCGCTTTCCAGCCGGGGCCGTCCCAGGCCGGTTTCAGCGTCAGCCGTCTCGATCAGTTCCGCACCCAGTTTTTCGATCTCGTCGGCAGCGGACTCGAGAAATGCGGCACGGGCTGCCGCCGTGATCAGCCGCATCGTTTTGAAGGCCTCAGCCGCCTGACGCACTGTCCGATCAATCTCGCCGTCTGTGGCGTTGAAAAACCGGACGCTGCCCTCGGCTTTGGTGCGGGGATCGACGGCGGCGAACGTTTCGTTCCCTTGTGCAGACCACTGACCCGCAATTAGATTCTGTCCCGAGATCATGACACATCCTTCGAGCTAGCTTGCGCAATCCCATCACTTTCGTTGGCGAGCACCTGCTATCTGTCAAACCACTTTGCTCCGATAGCCTGCTCAGCTACAATCAACTATCGTAACTTTTAAGACTAAGAATGAGCAAACGACCATGTGGCTTGTACGCGTCTTTATCCCGGGCCGTGGAATAAGAATTGGCGTGCATCGCGGCGATACCGTGTACGATGTGAGCCGGCACGTTCCGACAATCAGCGCGTGGTTGCAATCGTCGGTTGGCGATCCGCAGACCGCTTTGGACACGCTGGCAGACCTTGCGGGGTCGGCGCCAGGCACCTATCCCGCCGCGATGTTCGATAATGTGCCGTCCCCGGACACTCCACACTGGCTGGCCCCGGTAGATGGCCAGGACGTGTGGGCTGCTGGCGTCACCTACGAACGCAGCCGGCAGGCCCGCCAGGAAGAGGCAGATGACGGCGGTGACGTCTACTTGCGCGTGTACAGCGCGACACGCCCAGAGTTGTTCTTCAAGGCCAGGGGCGAGTGGGTCGTTGGCCAATTTGGGGAGGTAGGGATCCGGTCCGATGCGTCGTGGAACGTGCCGGAACCGGAACTGGCCGTGGTGATGAATCCCGCTTTAGAGATCGTGGGGATGACCGCTGCCAACGACATGAGTAGCCGCGACATTGAAGGGGAAAATCCGCTGTACTTGCCCCAAGCCAAAATCTACACGGCTGCGTGTGCCCTGGGGCATGGTATCCGGCTCCAGACTTTTGAGGACTTCCCGCAGGTAGCGATCCACCTGGAAATCCGGCGTGGTGATGAGGTGGTTTTTTCAGGCGAAACGGATACGCGAAATATCCGGCGGCGTGCGCGCGATCTGGCGAATTATCTCGGGCGCAGTCTGACATTTCCACAGGGAGTGGTCTTGCTAACCGGAACGGGCATCGTACCGCCCAATGACTTCACGCTGCACGTCGGTGACAGAATACACATCACCATCGATGGAGTGGATACACTGACCAACACGGTAAAGGTTGTTTAATGGGCACCAAAGACGACATTCTTGGCGACGAAACCACTGCGCGAGAAACGCGGCTGTTTGGCAAAGGCCCGCAGGGACGTCTGCCCCTATCCGGAGGAAGTCGGCCGTGACCACTACTGCATCGTGAGCACGCAGGGCGGCTTGCGAGCCGAAGACGGTTCGCCGCTGGCTTTGGGCTACCATACGGGGCACTGGGAAGTCCCACTGCTCGTCAAACAAGCGGCTGCAACGCTGCGTGCCCACAACAGCATTCCCTTCGCTGTCTACTGCTCAGATCCCTGCGACGGGCGCAGCCAGGGCACGGCGGGCATGTTCGACAGCCTGCCCTACCGCAATGACGCCGCTATGACAATGCGCCGGCTTATCCGGTCGCTGCCAACGCGCCAGGGCGTAATTGGCATCGGCACCTGCGACAAGGGGCTGCCGGCGATCATGATGGCGCTCGCCGGCACAGCCGATCTGCCAGGCATCGTAGTCCCTGGTGGCGTGACGTTGCCCGACCCTGACGCTGAGGATACGGCTATTGTTCAGACGATTGGCGCGCGTTTTGCGCACGGCCTGATCACACTGGACTACGCCGCCGAAATGGGATGCCGGGCCTGCGGCTCTGCGGGGGGCGGCTGCCAGTTTCTGGGAACCGCCGCCACATCCCAGGTGATAGCCGAGGCGTTGGGGATGGCGTTGCCGCACAGCGCGCTGGCGCCGTCAGGCGAACCGGTCTGGCTGGATATCGCGCATCGTTCGGCGCTGGCGTTGCTTCACCTGAAGGCCGCCCGCATCCCCCTACGCGATATTTTGACGCAGCACGCGCTGGAAAACGCGATGCTCGTTCACGCGGCTTTCGGTGGCAGCACAAATCTACTTCTGCATCTGCCCGCGATTGCCCACGCAGCCGGGTTGAGCCTGCCCACCGTTGCGGACTGGCAGGCCGTTAACCGTAGCGTGCCGCGTCTGGTCGACGCCCTCCCGAATGGCCCCCGCAATCATCCGACGGTGCAGGTCTTTTTTGCGGGCGCCGTGCCTGAAGTCATGCTCCACCTCCGCGCGATGGGGCTGTTGCATCTGGACGTTCTGACGGTATCCGGCCAGACGCTCAGCGAGAACCTGGACTGGTGGACCCAAAGCCCACGCCGACGACTCTGCCGGGAGCGGTTGGCGAGCGAGGCACAGGTCGATCCTGACGACGTGATCATGAGCGCCGAGCGAGCCCGGGCGAACGGGCTGACCAGTACCATGATCTTCCCGGTCGGCAACATCGCGCCTGAGGGGTCGGTCGTCAAAGCAACCGCTATTGATCCGAGCGTGATCGGGCCAGACAACACCTATCGCAAGCGCGGGACCGTGCGGGTCTTCACCAGCGAAAAGGACGCCGTCGCAGCGGTGAAAGGCTTGACCGATGCACCCGTTGAGCCTGGCCACATAATTGTCTTGATCGGTATAGGCCCCCTGGGGACCGGTATGGAAGAGACGTATCAGCTCACTTCCGCGCTCAAGTACATCGCCTGGGGAAAACACGTGCCGATCATCACCGATGGGCGTTTCAGCGGCGTCTCGACCGGGGCGTGTATCGGGCACGTGGGACCCGAAGCGTTGGCCGATGGTCCCATTGGCAGACTGCGTGATGGCGACGAAATCGACATTGTGATCGACCGTAATACGCTGGAAGGGCACATCAACCTGGTTGCAGCCGACGGGCGCGAGCTAGCGCCGTCGGAGGCCGCTCGTGTGTTGAGCGAGCGGCCTCCGCACCCGGACCTGCGCGTTCACGCAAAGCTGCCCGACGACTGAGGCAGGCCTGACGGTGTAGCCCGCTCCACTCACTGACACGGCGCCCTTAGGCGCACTGGCGCGTCAACTAGCCTCGTGTTTTTGGAGAGTGCAATCCGGCTCCCGCTTTCGGGTATCAAAACGCATATCCGGCGCCCCGCGCGCGTTTGTCAACCCAGTCTGCATGCGCACTGTCTTCACCTTGCAGAACGTACCCAATTTGCTCAACATCGGCTCTTACTTGCG
>QEUW01000249.1 GCA_003577005.1 Chloroflexota bacterium
ATCTAGCATGTGAGGTTTGTCAGATGGATGTTCGCGCAGACCGCCTTTGGGTCATAAAACGCAGGAACACAGAGCACACAGAGTTTTCTCTGTGTGCTCCGTGTCTTCTCTGTGTGCTCTGTGTTCCTGCTGTAGTTCTGACTTTGCCAGGTTAAAAGATTATGCGCACAGAGGCGGTCCTCATCACTGGGGCCAGTGGAGAAGTGGGGCAGGCGCTGATCAAGGCGTTGGCCCAGGATGCGAACAAGCGGCTGTTGACACTCGACATCCGCCCGCTGCCAGCGGATCTGCGTGCCCTGGTGGACCCGGTTGAGGGAGATCTGCTGGACGAGCGGCTGCTGGCGCGGCTGGTCAGCGAATACGAGATCGATGTGATCTACCATCTGGCCGCGCTCCTTTCGACGCGCAGCGAGTTCACGCCGGACATGGCGCACCGGGTCAATGTGGAAGGGACGTTGAACTTGCTCAAGGTGGCGGCCGAGCAGACCGAGTGGCGCGGCCGGGCCGTGCAATTTCTCTTCCCCAGTTCGATTGCCATCTATGGCATGCCCGACCGGGAGAGCAAGGAACTCTACCAGCGCGTGCGCGAGTGGGAGTGGAACCAGCCGCGCACGATGTACGGCTGCAACAAGCTCTACTGCGAGCTGTTGGGCAGCTACTTCAGCCAGCACTACAGGCAACTGGCCGCCCGCCAACCGCTCATGCTCGACTTTCGCTGTGTCCGCTTTCCCGGTCTGATCAGCGCGTTTACCCTGCCTGCCGGCGGCACCAGCGATTACGGCCCAGAGATGTTGCATGCCGCGGCCCAGGGGAAACCCTATGCCTGCTTTGTCCGGGAGGAGGCGCGCATCCCCTTCATGGCCATGCCGGACGCCATCCATGCGCTCTTGCAACTGGCCCACGCGCCCCGCTCCAGCCTGAGCCGTCTGGTCTACAACGTGACCAGCTTTAGCCTCTCGGCGGCGGAGATTCGCGCGCGCACGCTAGCGGCCTTCCCGGATGCCCAGATCACCTTTGCGCCGGACCGCCCGCGCGAGGCGATCATCGACAGTTGGCCCGCCGACCTGGACGACAGCGCCGCCCGCCGCGACTGGGGCTGGTCACCACGGTATGACGTGGAGCGGGCCTTCAACGACTATCTGATCCCGGAGATCAGAAAGCGGTATCAAAAAGAGGAACCAGAGAACACATGAAGATCACCAAGCTCGAAACCTTTCTTGTCAAACCCCGCTGGCTCTTTCTCAAAATGCACACCGACGAGGGGTTGGTCGGCCTGGGCGAGCCGATCCTCGAAGGCCGGGCGCTGACCGTGGCCCAGGCCGTGGCCGAGATGGAGCCGTCGCTCATCGGCAAGGACCCGACCCGTGTGGTGCATCACTGGCAGGCGCTCTACAAACACGCCTTCTATCGCGGCGGCCCGATCCTCACCAGCGCGCTCTCCGGCATCGAACACGCCCTGTGGGATCTGGCGGGCAAGGCCGCCGGCTTGCCGGTCTACAAGCTGCTCGGCGGCCCACTCCGTGACCGCATCAAGGTCTACCGGGGGATCGGCGGTGGGACGGTCGATCAAGCTGTCGAAAATGCCAAAGCAGCCGTGGCCCGTGGCTTTATCGCCATCAAAACTGGCGTAGGCGGGCCGCGCCCGGCGCGCCTCATTGAGACACCTGGCTTTGTCGGGCGGGTTGTCGAACGCTTTGCCGCCATCCGTGAGGCCGTAGGCAACGAGATTGACATCGCTATCGACTTTCACGGCGCCGTCAGCCCGCAGACCGCCGCGCTGCTGATCAAGGCGCTGGAGCCGTACCAGCCGCTCTTTATCGAAGAGCCGGTGCAATGCCAAAATGTGGATATTCTGGCCGACCTGGCGCGCAAGACCCACCTGCCCATCGCTACGGGCGAGCGCATCTTTACCAAGTGGGGCTTCCGCGAGATTTTGGAAAAGCGGGCCGCTTCTATCCTCCAGCCGGACATTTCGCACTGTGGTGGCATCTTCGAGGCGCGCATCATCGCTGGCATGGCCGAGGCCTACTATGCCGGGATCGCGCCCCACTGTCCGCTCGGCCCCATCTCGCTGGCTGCCGGCATCCATGTGGATGCGTCGATTCCCAACTTCCTTGCGCAGGAGCACACCACCTTCGGCGAGGGCTATCTAAAAGAGCCGTTCACGTTCAAAGATGGCTATCTCGAACTGCCTATCAAACCCGGTCTCGGCATCGAACTAGATGAAGAAGCCATGGCCGACAAGATTGGCCACGATTGGCGCAACCGCGAAACCTATCATCCCGATGACGGGGCGGCGATTGATTGGTAGCATAGGGGACAGCTAGGATTTTCTCCTATCCAGTGATTGTTACCAGACAACACCTGGTGACAATCACTGGGTTGACCCTTTTCGGGCACACTCAGCGGAGTAACAAGACCGCACTTCCCAAACAAACTATGGTAAAATGATTATATGGCTACGGTTGAAAGCCAGCCACACGAACTGTATCAACGGATATGGTCTGCGATACGACGGCTGCGCACTGGTATTCGCTGGAAGCCTGGCAAAGACACCAGTCATCTTCGCACCCGGATCGCGTACGGACATCTGCCAGATACTGCAACCCTGACTCAGTATGAGCAGATCATCAGGAACATCATCCTGGACGACTCCGCGGCAGTCTATGGTTATTTCTGGCAACAAGATGTCTATCCAACTGTCGCTGGCTTACACCAGGGCCGCCGTTGGTTGGTCATGTTCAGTCTGGATGGCGTCATGGAAACGGCCTTTCCTCCGGACGATCCTGACGAATATCTAGCCGATGATCGTTTTCGCTTTCTGGGCAAGATGCAGGAGTTGATGAAATGAACAAGTACCTGAAGCATTATTCGATTGCAGTGCAAAATTCCAACGTAAGTGGCTTTGAACTGCTGGACATGCTGATGGCACGCGATAAACTCTTCCAGGATTGGGCGTCACTTTCACCTCAAGAGCGAGCCCAAGTCGCCGCCGCCGATCAACAACTGCTAGCAAATGCCAAAGCGTTCATGGTTGAATTGTCAATGGTAACGGAATTAAGTCATGAACGCCAACGTCGTGGACCTACGCCTGAACAGTGGTGGTGGTATCTGGATGTATTGAGCAATACACCGCTGCAAGGTGTAGAGAAAGAATCACCCGTCCCCGCCTAGACGAAACGACGCCAACTCCACGATTTGTCACAGAACTAGAAAGAACAACTTATGAAACGTAAGATCCTCATCACCGGGGCGGCAGGGCGCATTGGCCGCTTTCTGACCCAACAATGGCGAGACCGCTATGACCTCGTGCTGACCGATGTGCAGGCCCCCAAAAAGACCTATGGTTTCCCGTTCATCCAGGCCGAACTTTCCGACTTCGACGCCGTACGCCCCTTGACACAGGGGATCGACACCGTGATCCACCTGGGGGCAGACCCGCGCATGGAGGCCCCGTGGGAGACGTTGTTGCCCAGCAATGTGATCGGCGCCTACAACGTCTTTGAAGCGGCGCACCAGGCCGGCTGCCGGCGTCTCGTCTTTGCCAGCAGCATCAACGCCGTCTTTGGCTATCCGCCTGACCAGCAGATCCACACGCAGATGCCGGTCAACCCCATCAACCTTTATGGCGCCACCAAGTGTTGGGGCGAGGCGCTGGCTCGCTACTATTCCAACGCCCATAAGCTCTCGTGCCTCTGTCTGCGCTTTGCCGCCGTCTCCTACCGGCCAGGGCAAGACCCAGACTACGACAACCGCTACACTGTGGATCACCCCTTTATCGACATCATCCTCACCATGGAAGACCTGACCCAACTGGTCACTAAAGCAGTCGAGGCCAGAGACGATCTTCTCTTCGGCGTCTTCCATGGTGTCTCCAACAACCGCTGGAAGCGCATGGACTTGACCGACACCCGCGCCATTCTCGGCTACGAGCCGGAGGACGACTCCTTTGTGCTGGCAGCGCAGGCAAACGCGTGATATACTCTGGGCGGAAAGAACAGGGCGGACGCAGCCGGCTGAGGAAAGGAGCACCGGCAATGACCACAAATGTGCAACCGAGGATCGAAGAGCACACCCAGAGCGGACATGGCCGTCTGAGCGAGGACGAATGGGCTGTCCTCGAACAGGCCGGCCTTGTCGAGGGCGCGCTTTCTGAAGAAGGCAAGGTTGTCTCCGAGGAGGAGTACTGGGCGGAATATTACAGCCACCCTGACTTCGACTATGAATGGAACAACGGCAGCCTTGAGGCCAAGCCCATGTCTGATTTCGTCAAATATTCCATGTACGATTGGTTTGTGGCGATCTTGCGTGAGTTCCTCAGGGTGCAGCCCATTGCGCGCAAGATGGCGCTCGAAGTCGGCTTCCGGCTGGAGCTGCCCGACAAGGTCACGGTGCGCAAGCCGGACCTCTTCATCGTGCGTAACGACAATCCCGTTGCTCTGGGAGACACCGATCGTCAATATTACGGCATCTGCGATCTCTGCGTTGAATCGATCTCCGATTCTTCCAGACGAGAGATCGAGCGCGACACCGTCGCCAAGAAGCAGGAGTACGCCGCCGGCGGCGTACGCGAATACTTCATTCTCGACCCCAACGGCGAGCACATGGCCTTTTATCGCTTGACGCCAGCAGGCGATTACGCCGAAATCGACGGGGGACCAGAGGGCGTGATCCGCTCAGAGGTCTTGCCCGGCTTCCAGTTCCGCATCGATGATCTCTACCGGCAACCCCAGTTGGTGGAACTGGTGGACGACGAAGTCTACCGCGAGTATGTCCTGTTGGAGTATCAGGAAGAACGCCGCCGCGCTGCGCAAGAGCGCGCCCGCGCCGAACGGCTAGCGGCCCGGCTCCGCGAACTAGGCATCGACGAGGATTGATGATCATGCAGTCAAAACGTTTTCAAATTCTCGCCGAACGCGAGATCAATCAAGAAACCTTTGTCGAACCGTGGCCCGAAGCCGGCCTAATCGTCACCGACAGCCCCTACGACCCGCAGCCCAGTCTGCGCCTGGAAAACGGCCAGGTGGTGGAGATGGACGGCAAGCAGCGGGCGGACTTCGACTCGCTCGACCTTTTCATCGCCGACCACGCGCTCGACCGGGCCGTGGCCGAGGAAGCTATGGCGACGCCCTCGCAGCAGATCGCCCGCATGTTGGTGGACATCAACGTCTCCCAGCAGGAAGTGCGGCGATTGGTTGCCGGCTGCACCCCCGCCAAGCTCTGCGACATCATCCGCCACATGAACGTGCTGGAGATGATGATGGGGCTGGGCAAAATGCGCGTCCGCCGCACGCCGGCCAACCAGGCGCATGTGACCAACTGGCGCGAACACCCCGCCCTGCTCGCCGCCGACGCAGCCGAGGCCGCGCTGCGCGGCTTCGCCGAGGTGGAGACGACGGTGCGCGTCGCCCGCAACGCGCCGTTCAACGCACTGGCGATCCTCATTGGCACGCAGACCGGGCGCGGCGGTGTGCTTACCCAGTGCGCCGTCGAGGAAGCGCTGGGGCTGAAGATAGCGATGAAGGGGCTGACCAGCTATGCTGAAACGCTCTCGGTCTACGGCACCGAACGCACCTTTGTCGATGGCGACGATACGCCCTGGTCCAAGGCCTTCCTGGCCTCGGCCTACGCCTCGCGTGGGGTCAAGGTGCGCTTTACATCTGGTACGGGTTCGGAAGCGCTCATGGGCAACGCTGAACAGTGCTCCATGCTCTATCTGGAGGCGCGCTGTCTGCTCGTCACCAAGGGGGCGGGCAGCCAGGGTGTACAGAACGGCTCGATCTCGTGCATTGCCCTGCCCGAATCGCTGCCGGGCGGTGTGCGCGCCGTGCTGGCCGAGAACCTGATCGCCTCCATGCTTGGCCTGGAGTGCGCCTCTGGCAACGATGCGCTGGCCTCGCACTCGCAGATCCGTAAGACGGCCAAGCTCATGTGCCAGTTCATCCCCGGAACTGATTTTATCCATTCTGGCTATAGCGCCGTGCCCAAACGGGACAACCTCTTTGGCGGCGGCAACTACGATGCCGAGGACTTCGACGATTACAACGTGCTCCAGCGCGACATGCAGGTGGATGCCGGCCTCCGCCCCATTACCGAAGAACAGGCGCTGGCGATCCGCCAGAAGGCTGCGCAGGCCATCCAGGCTGTCTATGCGGGGTTGGGCTTTCCGCCCATCACAGACGAGGAGGTCGAAGCGGCCACTACCGGCCACAGCAGCGACGACATGCCCGAACGGGATATTGTGGCCGACCTGGCCGCGGCCGACCAGTTTCTGGAAGGTGAGCAAAACATGCTCACCATCGTCGCTGCGTTGCAAAAGCAGGGCTTTACCCAGACAGCAAGCAATATCCTTGAGATGGGTCGCCAGCGGGTGGCCGGCGACTATTTGCAGCCGTCGGCCATCTTTGACCGTGATTTTCGGGTGCTCAGCGGCATCAACGACGTGAATGATTACCAGGGCCCGGGCACCGGCTATCGCGTCGAAAACGGCCGCTGGGACGAGATCCAGCACATCCCCCAGGCCAAAACCCCGTATGATTTTATCGATGCGCAGGTGGGCAAGCCGACGGAGAAACTGGTCGAGATTGGCCCAGCTAAGCCGGGGACACGGCAAGAGGTGATCGTAGCCGTCGGTCCGGCCTTCAACAAAGCGCTCACCCGCACCATCGGCGGGCTGGAGCATGAGGAGGTGCTCAAAGCGATCCTCACTGGCGTGGCCCGCGAGGGATTGGTAGCGCGTGTGGTCAAGGTCTACGAAAGCTCGGACTGCGCTGCTATTGGCCACATTGGCGCACAACTGAGCGGGTCGGGTATCGCCATAGGGCTGCAATCGCGCGGTACCGCCGTGATCCACAAACGAGGGCTGGCGCGGCTCAACAATCTGGAGCTCTTCCCTATGTCACCGCTTTTGACGCTGGAACACTATGAGGCCATGGGCCGTAACGCCGCCCGTTACGCCCAGGATCTGCCGGCCAAACCTGTCGCGGTCAAGATCGACAACTGGGCGCGGCTCAAGCTCATCGTCAAGACGGCGCTGCTGCACCGCCGCGAGACCGAGCAGATCGAGGATCGGCCACCGGCAGAGTTGTTCTTTGATTGGGAACCGGAGGTTTAGAACGCAGAGCGTAGAGCGCAGAACGTAGAACGGACAAATTCATTCTGCGTTCTACGTTTTACGTTCCCAATAGAGTGATACCGATGACTACAGCCCAATATCCGCTGAAAGAACACGCCGTCAAGGCGCTCTGCGCTGCCAGTGGACGCAGCCTCAATAATGTTACCCTTGAAGATGTTATGGCCGGCGAGCTGTCGCCTGCTGATCTCCAGATTCATGCAGAAACGTTGCGCATTCAAGCCGCAGTCGCGCGTGAGGCCGGTTTTGTACAGTTGGCCGACAACCTGGAGCGGGCAGCCGAGTTGACCGTCGTACCCAATGACGAACTATTGACCATGTACGCCCTGTTGCGTCCTGGCCGCGCTACCTACGAAGAGTTGCAACAGCTAGCCGAGAAGCTGGCAACAACCTACAACGCTTCGCGCAACGCTGCCTGGGTGCGCGAGGCCGCCGAGGTCTACCAGCAGCGCAACCTGCTCCGGCGCACGCCATGATCACGCTCGTTGCCCAGCTTGCCCCGCAACGTAGTACGCAATATGCTGACCTGGCGCGTACGCTGGCACAACAGGAATTGCAGTTGAGCCCGGTCGGCCGGTTGGCGACTCATCTCCGCTGGCGCCGGTGGGGCGGACAAGCGTATCTGGCCTTTGATCTGCCGGCGTTACCCGATGATATACAACTGTGCGAGTTGGGCATGCTGGCCATGACCAGTGCTTTTTTTCGCTATCATGAACAGATCGGTGAGGTGGATGGGCCATTTCTCCAACCGCTCGAGACTCACTTCACGCCAGCGCTGCCACCCGATCTGGTGATGACCCGGCGCTACCGGGGCAAGACCAATGAGTTGTTCACGCATTTTCTTTGCAATATCGCCCGCTTTAGTAGCGGATTTGCCCACCAACCGTGGCCGGCGTTGCGTGTGTTGGACCCACTGGCGGGTGGTGGCACGACGCTCTTTATGGCGCTGGTGCTGGGGGCACAGGTGGCCGGCATTGAGCAGAATGGGGATGACGTAAAGTCCACCGTGACTTTTTTGCACCAGTATGCACGTGGAGAAGGGATCGCCTGCCAGGTCAAAGAAGAACGGCTGAAGCGATTGGGGTGGCGCTGGGTCTTTGCCATCGGCAAAAAACCACCCCGGCAGTGTATCCTGGCCCACGGTGACACGGTGCAGGCGCAGGCCCTTCTGCCTGGATACAGGCCACATCTGATTGTCACCGATCTGCCCTATGGCATCCAACATCAAGGGAAACTGGTCGAGCTACTGGCCAGCGCCCTTCCAGTCTGGGCGAACCTACTGGTACGAGGTGGGGTGCTCGTCTTTTCCTGGGATGCCAGCCGTTTCCCCCGCGCCGAGATGGTCGCATTGGTCGAAGCTACCAGTCCACTGGCGGTCTGCAACGATCCGCCATACAACGAGCTAGGCCACCGCGTGGACCGTGTGATCAAGCAGCGCGATGTTTTGGTAGCGAGACCGTGCAAAGGAGACGCCTGACGTGCAGTCCACGTCGTTCCGGGTGGTTTGGGCAGTCGTAACGCTGGTTCTCCTGGCCGCGCTGGCCGGGGTTGTGCGCGCCGTCTGGATCAACAATCCCGCCGGGGTGACAGGGGCTGCGCATCTGCCGGCGCCCACGCCTCAGATGCCTGTGGTCGTCGCAACAAGGGCGCCGTCTCCTACCCCAACAGTGGCGCCCACAGTGGCGCTGGGCGCCGAACAGCGTATCCGCGCTGGGGGGTATTCTTTTCGCCCGCCCGCCAGTTATGTGGTAGAGGTCGCCGGCAGCACGACAATGATGACCAGCGAAGTAGATACCGGGACACGCTTTGAATTGGCCAGCGGAGCTACCGAACAACTCATCGCTGACCCGCCAGATGAACCGGACAGCCTGCTGGCCGCATATGTGAGTGCCTATGCTGCGGAAAACGATTTGCGGGCGGGTGAACCTTTCACAACGATCGTTGATGGCTTGCCGGCCTTTGGTGTCGAGCTGGTAAGTCACAGTAAGGATCCCCACCTCAGAGGCCAGCTTATCCTGGCACAGCCGGAGCCAGGGCATTCCTTTGTCATGACAGGGAGAGCGCCGGTTGCCTTGTGGCCCACTATTGAGCGGGAGTTTGATGCCCTCTTGTCTTCGGTACAATTTTTTGAGGCGGAAATCAACTCAACGCCAGTAGCAGCGCCAGCTACACCGGTCACCCGAGCAACCACACCCTCGGCAACCCCTGTGGCCACACAGACGCCGCACTCATCCGTATCCACGTCCCGCACAATCCCTGCCGGGCCATGGAAAAGCTACACCAACGCCAATCTCGCCAATGCGGTGACGGCAGCGCTCAACACCATCTGGGTCGCCACCGACGGCGGTGTGATCGCGTGGAACAAGAACAACGGAAGTTACACCAAGTACACAACGCTTGATGGTCTGGCCGCCAACCGCACAACCGCAGTGGTCAACTGCCCCTTGCGTGGCTTTGGTGTCGTCTTTGGCAGCGAGGTAGGCTTACAGATCTTCGAGCTCCAGAGCAGTGTCTGGAAGGTGCTCAACAGCAGCAACAGCGGCATGAGCTTTGATGATGTCACTGCCCTGCACTGTGATGTGGAAAATCGCTATCTGATCGTCGGCTACAAACAACATGGGCTAGACATCTTTGATGCCAGTAGCGGCGCCTGGCGCTATGTCGGGCAAAATGATGGGCTGCAAAACAATCTCGTGGAGGCGCTCGCCGTGGTCGGCAACCAGGAGGCGCTTTGGGTCTCTTCGGGGCTGGGTATCTCTGTGTTAGCCGCCGGTGCGCAACCAATCTTTTATGATGAAGCGACCAGCCCGCTCGAAACCAATCAGATCCGCCGCATTGTCGTCACGCAAGATGGCGCTGTCTGGCTAGGTGCTCAGGATGCGCTTTACAAGGTGCAGGAAGACGACTGGACGGTCTATGACGCCCGCGCCGTGCTCGCCTCCCAGTTTCCCAGCGGGGCATTAAACGGTCTGGCCGCTGGTGAGGATGGCTCGCTCTGGATCGGCTCCAGTCGCGGCGAAGTGTGCCACTTCGACCCAGTGCGTGTCCAGTGCCAGGAATTCTACAGCGGTGAACCGGGGATGGTGGCAGGCGAGTTGACCAGCCTGTCGATTGGCGCTGACGGCGCTATCTACTATACTACGGCTGGCGGCGGCGTCAGTATGTATTCTGGTGGCCGCTGGCAGGCCTTTGTGATCCCCGATGAGCCGCTCTTTGGCAACGAAATTCACAGTCTGGCCGAGGCCGCCGATGGCAGCATTTGGGTTGCCACCGAGCATGGTATCCAGGCGATCGACCCGGCGACTGAGACAGTAGTGCGCCAGTTTACTCGCGATAACAGTACACTTTCGTCGGCGACCCGAGAGGTCTTGCACGCCGCACCGGAAGGGGGGATCTGGTTTGGTGCAGTAGGTGTCAGCTACTTTAACGGGTTTAGTTGGCGGAGCTATACCACACCCGATGGCCTGGCTGGCAGCCTGGTACAGGCCATTGCTACCGACAGCCAGGGGCGCACCTGGTTTGGCACCGAGTCCGGGTTGAGCATCTGGAATGGCAGTACCTTTTTCAACCTCACCCGTGAAAATGGGCTGCCCGACGATAACATTGTAGCGTTGTTGGCCGATGATGAAGTCATGTGGATCAGCGCGGCCGGTGGCGGTCTCTTTCGTTTTGAGCGAAATCAACTCCAGTTATTTAGCTCTGAAAATAGCTCACTCCCAGCTAATACCATTGCTGTGATCGCCAAAGCCGGCGATGTGTTGCTGCTGGGCCACAGCCGTGGATTGTCATACTTTGACGATGGCGAGGTTACACCGGTTCCCGCCCTAACTGGCCATGCGGTGAGCGCAATTGCTACAGCGCCGGATGGCAGCATCTGGCTTGGAACCAGTGGCGATGGGCTTTTCTATTTTGACGGCGAACAGTGGGTGGAACCTCCTTCCGCAGTGCGGCCCCCTTCGCCACAGATCACAAATATTCTGATTGCCGCCGACGGCTCCGTCTGGATCGGCGCCCGCAGCGGCGGACTCATCCGCTATCAACCATAGCTTTACTCATCATTCACGACCCAATCATACAGAAAGGCGCCTCCCATGGCCGACCCACTTCCCCTCGTCGTGCATGCCACTCACGAAGCTGGTGTCAAGGTGGGTGGCATTGGCGCTGTCCTCGATGGGCTGCTCGGCGCTCGCTCGTATAACGAGCAGGTAGGGCGGACGGTGCTGGTCGGCCCGCTCAATGGCAGCGATAGCGTCGAGATGGAGCGCCTCACCAGTCCGCGCAATGGCCTCACTATCCACTACAGCAGTCTGCACGGCAAGTTCGATGGTGTGCCGGAAGCGCAGCGTATCGTGCTCCAACGGGTCGAGCAGACCTTTGAGGTAGCGCTGCTCTATGGCGTTCGCAAGTTTGGCGAATACAACCATGAGGTCTTGCTGGTCGATGCCACCAA
>QEUW01000005.1 GCA_003577005.1 Chloroflexota bacterium
CTGTTCGTCGCTCATGGGCTGGCCGGTGTCTTCGTAACGAGCTTCGAGCAGCAGGTCGAGCATATCGTACTGGGCATGCGTTGAGGGTGGATTCTCGCCTGCCAGCTCTTGTTTCGCAAGAAGCTTACGGCGTTCCGCAATCATGTCGGGCACGAGGTGAAACACGGCTGCCCGCGTCGCCTTATATTCGCGATGGAGCTTGGTGGGCACCCAAAGGGGTGGCGTAAAGAGGCGCGCCAATCGGTAAGCGAAATAGGCGGCTCCAACCTCAATCGAACGACCTAGCCCACTACTGTCGTTGAGGAGATCGACGCTAAAAAGTGCTTGACCGACCACCTGAAGCGTTGTCTGCATCATCTCGTGGGCGATATCGACATATTCGCCGGCCGGCAGTTGATCCCAGCGGGCCAGCATTGCGGCTGTACTGGCGGTGATCAGCGACCCAAAGCCGGCGATGCGCTGGCGATGAAAGGCCGGCTGCATCAAACGCCGTTGGCGCAACCAGAAGTCGCCGTCGCTGGTGAGCAGGTTGAGCCCGATGATCTGCTTGAGCAGTTCGTTGCCCACCCGGTTGCGGATATAGTTCTTGTTGTTGTCAACCAGGATGTGTTTGACCAGGTCCGGGTGAAAGACAGCATAAGAGTAACGCGGTCCAAAACGCATCCGCACCACCTCACGATGCTCTTGCATCGCACCCACGTAGAGGGCGAGCGGATTGCGGCGAAAGTCGGGTAAGACGCCAAGGGGAAACCGGCCTATCGACGGCGGTATGCGGGGCGCCATCTCTGGCTTTGGTTGAAGCGTGGTGGTGGTCATACAATTTTCTCCACTGCCTGGCCCGGGCACTGCACGTCTGTGACCTGAGCCGAGGGGCAAAGTCCGACTGCTCTTCATTATACCACTACAAGCATTCCAGGAAAGGACCAGTACCTTCTTAATTGGCCGGATCGTCTCTGGTCCTTTCCCAGAATGCCGCTCCGGGCCAGATGGCCTCTTACCCTGTCCTTGTCGCGCCGTTTGGGCTATTGAGAAGCCCTGGAAAAGCGGAATAATTTGCATCTTCCCTCCTGTTTTGTTACACTTGGCTACCAAATAGACATGTCAACGTGGACAGGCAAATTGTGGGCCGGCGGGCAGATGCACGCGGGTAGGCAACGCGATAGCGGCGACATGTCGTATCTCTGTACGGGCGACAGCGTCGCCGCTGTGTGATCCTGGCACCTGCCGCACAGATCAACGGTGGCCCGCTCGGTTGGGGCGCCGAACCGAATCTGATCCAACTCTATGGATAAACAGATCCAACAATGTCTCGATTTGACAGCCGCCGATCTGGCGCTGTTGGAACGTATTGAACAAGGGGCGCCGCTGACGGCTGACATCAGCCGCGCCGATATCCTGGTCTGCTGCCGTCTCTCCGCCCACCGGGGGCTGATTGCCTTTCATGCGCTGCCCGCCTCGATCCCGTCGCTCTATCGCGAAGCGCAAACGGGGCGAACCATCACTCAACAGGAACAACCGCTTGTCTTTCAGACCTTTGCCAGCGGCAGCGGCGGCCGCCGCCAGCGTGAGGTACTGCGGCGCGGTGCGCCTGTAATACAAGACGTCTTCCCGATCCACAGCGACGATGGCCGCGTCATCGGCGCGATGGTGGTGGAAACCAGCATGATCGCCCACGAACGGCAACGGCGGCGCAATCATGAGTTTCGCCGGGCGCTGGTCTGGCTGCAAGAGATGAGCGTGCGCGGCGCGTTAGCCGGGGCCAGGCACCTCAGCCGCTTCGGCCAGTACGACGGCATCTATCTTGTCAACCGCCAGCGGATTATTGCCTACATGAGTGGGACTGCCTCCAACCTTTTTCGCAGCGTGGGCGTTGCTGTCAATGCGGTGGGCGCCGAGGTGGCGATCCTCGAAGAGGCTGATGGGCAACTGGTCGAGCAGGCATTCGCCAACGGCTGCTGTCTTGAGGAACGCTACGAAGCGCCCGATGGGCGGGTCTGGCTGCGCAAAGCGGTGCCGATCCAGGCGCCGGCAGCGGGCTGGCTACAACGTTGGCTGGCGCAACCCTGGTACGGGGCCCCGCGCACACGCAAACGCGAAGGCGTCGATGCCGTACTGGTGCTTCTCCACAACGCCACCGAAGCTGTACAAAAGCAGCGCGAACTCAACGTCAAGGCGGCCATCATCCAAGAGGTGCATCACCGCGTCAAGAACAATCTTCAGACCATCGCTGCCATCTTGCGCATGCAGGCGCGGCGTAGCCAGACCGACGACGCTCGCCACCAGTTACTCGACGCGGTCAACCGGGTCTTGAGCATGGCCGTGATCCACGAGTTTATGAGCCAGGAAGAGCCGCGCACTATCAACCTGCGCGATGTCTGCCAACGGATTGCCAGCCAGGTGTTGGATGTTTCACACACACCGGATCGAGAGATCCAGATTCAGGTGTCAGGCCCCAACATACGCCTGCCGGCCGATCAGGCCACCCCGGCCGCACTGGTAATCAACGAACTGGTGCTCAACGCTGTCGAACATGGGATAGGTGACCGCCACTACGGCGAGATCGAAGTTGTCCTCAGTGACCTCGGCGACCAGGTAGAAGTGAACATCGTCGATGATGGCGATGGGTTGCCACCCGGCTTTGATGCGGCACACCATGCCAGCCTGGGGTTGCAGATCGTCCGCACATTGGCGACCGATGATCTCAAAGGCACACTCCGTCTGGAGTCGCCCCACCCTGAGCCGGTGACGGCAGGGGGAGCGGTAGCCGTGGCTGAAAAGATGGGAACGCGTGCCGTCGTAACTTTCCCAAAGCGGGCATTGCGAGTAGACTGATGGGGACATAGGCAGGTAGACAGGTACACAGGTGGCTCTGGATTGAAAGTGCTAGTGGCAGGAAAACAAGCGGCTGCGGCTGCAATACACCTGTCTGGCTGTCTACCTGTCTACCTTGTGTGCTCAGTTCCAAAAAGAGGAGAACCAAGCGTGGAACGGACACGGGTCATTATTGCCGACGATGAATCGCTTATCCGCATGGATCTGCGCGAGATGTTGACCAACCAGGGCTATCTGGTGATCGGCGAGGCGGGCGATGGGCGCAGCGCGCTCAACCTGGCCCGTGAACTGCGGCCAGACATTGTGATCATGGACATCAAAATGCCTGATCTGGATGGCATCGAGGCGGCAAAGGTGTTAACGCAAGAGCGCCTGGCGCCGGTGCTTTTGCTCAGCGCCTACAGCCAGCAGGAACTGATCCAGCGGGCGAGCCAGGCCGGGGTGGCCGGTTATCTGGTCAAACCCTTCCGCGAGAACGATCTGGCGCCCGCCATCGAGGTGGCGCTGGCGCGCTTTAGCGAATTTCGCACCATGGAACGCGAGGTCGGCGACCTGCAAGAGGCGCTGGAGACGCGCAAAGCTGTCGAACGGGCCAAAGGCATCCTCATGGATACGCAGGGGCTCAACGAGACGGAAGCCTTCCGCAAGATCCAAAAGATGAGCATGAACAACCGCAAACCCATGCGCGCCGTCGCCGAAGCGATCATCCTGGCGCACCAGGCGCGCGAGTCCTGAGTCTTGAGTCTTGACTTAGGACTCCAGACTCAGGACCCAGGACTCAGGACTTACCGCTGTGAAATTGTCGATCATCATGCCTGTCTATAACGAGCAGGCTACCCTGGAAGAGATCGTAAACCGGGTACGGGCTGTTGACCTGACGGTGAATGCCGATGGCAGCAATCCACTTTTTGCTGGTCCCCTGACGCTGGCACGCGAGATCGTCATCGTAGACGACGGTTCGACCGACGGGACGCGCGCCATCCTCGACCGCTGGCGCGCTGAAGCTGCCCCCGATATGTGTATTGTTTTTCACGAACAAAATGGCGGCAAGGGGGCTGCCCTTCGCACCGGGTTCCGCCATGCCAGCGGCGACATCCTCATTATTCAGGACGCCGACCTCGAATACGACCCGCGCGACTATGTCAAGCTGCTGGAGCCACTGCTCGAAGGGCGGGCGCCGGTCGTCTATGGCAGCCGTTTCATGGGCGGGCCGCGAGCGGCGATGAGCCTGAGCCACACGCTCGGCAACAAAGGGATCACGCTTGCGACCAACCTGCTCTTTGGCACGGCGCTCAGCGATATGGAGACCTGTTACAAATGTTTCCGTCGCGATGTGATCGAGAATATGCCGCTCCATAGCCGCCGTTTTGAGATCGAGCCGGAGCTGACGGCCAAGATCCTCAGGCGGGGCTACTCGATCTTTGAAGTGCCCATCAGCTACAACGGGCGTGCGTTCCACGAAGGCAAAAAGCTCAGTTGGCGGGATGGGTTTATTGCCCTCTGGACGCTTACCAAATACCGGTTTGTGGACTAAGGACGTGAGCGCCATCCAGCACGCTTCGGTGTTGCCCGCAGCAGCCCTCCGCGCAGCCCTCCGCTCCTTCCCCCTGATTCGACGCTATCCTTTGCTGTTAGCCGGCATCACATTGCTTGGCTTTGGTCTGCGGCTGCCGTTGCTGGATCGCTTTCCCCTGCGCGAAGACGAAGCGATCTATAGCTTCTGGGCACTGCATTTTTGGCGTGTGGACCCTTTTTTCCTTAGTGTCTGGCCGGATAAGCCACCGCTCTATCTCTGGTTTCAGGCCGGCGCGCTCGAATTGTTTGGCTCCAACCAGGCCGGCGCACGGGTGTTGAACATCGTCGCCAGCACGTTGACGATTGTTGTAGTGGCGGCAATTGGGCGCCACTTCTGGAGACGACGGGGGGCGGTGTCGGCTGCCCTGTCGCTATCGTTGAACCCGTTCACCATCGGCTTTGCGCCCACCGCCTTTACCGACCCGATGTTGGTGTTGGCAGGCAGCCTGGCCCTGCTTGCCGCGCTGCGTGGCCGCTCCTTTTGGGCCGGTCTCTGGCTGGGAGTCGCCATCATGACCAAACAGCAAGGGGTGCTCTACATCCCGCTGATCAGCGCGCTGCTTGTAAACGAGGTGCGTGGACCGGTGCAGCTGGGGCTACGCAATGTACGAACGTTTTTTGCCGGGCTGAGCCTCGTCGTTGCTCCAATCCTTTATTGGGATAGCCTGCGCTGGGGTGTGGCGCCCTCACCCTGGGATTTAGGTGTGCGCAACTATGGCGCACTGGCCATAACGCCGGTAGCAGAATGGCCGGAGCGGTTGGCTGCCTGGGCGCCGCTGGTCTGGCATCTCACGGCAAGCTGGCCGGTGTGGGGGGTGCTACTTTGCGGGTTGGGGGGAGTTTTAATCCACACAAAACAGTTGAGGGTCCACGATCAAGTGACCTCTTCAGCGTCACAGAAAGTGCCGATCTCCTTGGGTATTTTGGCGGCCTGGTCGTTGGGCTTCCTTGTGCTCCATGCCGTCACCACCGTCCAGCCTTGGGATCGGTATCTGCTGCCGCTGGCGCCGGTGGTGGCGCTGGGCGTAGCGGGCGCGGTGGCGCGCTATGCAAGCAGATTAGCAAGCGGGTATGGGGCGCTGCTCTTCGTACTGCTCTTGCTGCTGTTAGCGCCACCGGCGATACAGGCGGCAAACGGCGAACTACCCATCGGCGGCGATCATGGCGCCTACGATGGCCTGACCAGCGCCCTGGCCTGGCTGCGGCAAACAGCGCCGGATGATGTGGTGCTCTATCACCGCACGATGGGCTGGCACTATCGTTTTTATCTATATGACGAGGTGGAGACCGGGCGCTATGAGTTGCGCTGGTTTCCCAGCGCCATCTATCTGGCCGACAATGCCGCCAAGACACCCCATCGGCGCAACCTATGGGTCGAACCGGTCTGGGCGCACCAGACAAACCTGGCGCACCATCTCGCCGTGCGTAGCTTGCATGTACACGAGCGGCAGCGGTTTGGCGCCTTTGTCGTTTTTGAGATCGAACAGTTGGGGCGGGCCCACTGCGCCTGGTGCGTCTGCCGGCCAGATCCACCTGGCCTTGTCATCCTTGAAACAGACGGCTCTGCTCCGCTGTGCCAACGCGATTGACTTGTAGTATTACTTGTTGTTGCCCGGTGCGTTGTATCTTGATGCGACGACCTATACAGGTGTATCGTACGCTTTGCGTGCAACGCACCAATTCTGTATCAAACCAGGGTCAGGCGGACGCAATCCGCCCTTACATCATTCTTCCAGACATCTAACCGCGTGAAGCCGTTTACCCGCTTTGCTCCATACCGCTGGCATGGTCTGTTCGCCGCTTTGATAATAGCGGCCTTTGTCCTGTTGCTCTATTACTCCCTGCTGTTCACGAATCGCGTGCTGGCAACAGGGGATATCCTGCTCTACTTCTATCCCTATCGCGACTTTGCCGCGGCGGCACTGCGCGAAGGGCGTATTCCCTTGTGGAACCCCTATCTCTTTCTCGGCGCGCCTTTTCTAGCCAATCCGCAGGCTGCGGTGCTCTATCCGCCACATTGGCCGCTTGCCTGGCTGCCGGTGACAAAACAGGTCTATTGGAGTGCGGCGATCCACACCTGGCTCTTGGGTTTTGGCGCCTATCGGCTTCTACGATGCTGGAGGCTGAACCCCGGAGCAGGGCTGATCGGCGGGCTGGTGCTGGCCGGCAGCGGCTTCTATGGTGGTCTCCTCGGCCATCTGAACCAGATGAACGGTGCAGCCTGGCTGCCGTGGGGTGTCCTGATTGTGAGCGGGTGGCCCCGCGCAGAGGATGCGCCACCAGCCACCGCCTATCGTCCATTTCCCATTGTCCGTCGTCTCTCAGACAGTGGACGCAATGTGGCATTGCCCATCGTCACCTTTGCCCTTATCGTTGCCCTGATGCTGCTGGCCGGGCACACGCAGACGGCATACATCAACCTGTTTGGGATCGGGGTTTGGGCGCTCTGGCAGGCTTTTCCCACATGGCAGGGGCGCACGTTCGACTGGGAGCGGTCACGCTTTGAACCCATTATCATTGTTATTGTGGGTAGTTTGCTAGGCGTACTGTTGAGCGCGGCCCAGCTTGCGCCAACCGTGGAGTTGAGCCAGCTTGGCCTGCGCAGCGGCGGCTTGAATTATGCTGACGCCACGAGCCTTAGTCTGAAGCCGCTCCACTTGCCCTGGACGCTCTTGCCCAGCTACGGCCTGGTCGAGTTGGAGAGCATCTTTGGCACACCGGCTTACAGCGAATTTATTGCCTATGTAGGGCTGGGTGGGCTGGCGCTGGCGGCTGTGGGCGCCTGGCATGGCCGTGGCGTCCCGCGCACGTTTGGGCTGCTCTTTACCAGTCTTGGTCTCTTGCTGGCGCTTGGGCGCTGGAACCCCCTCTACTTTTTGCTCTATCTGAGCGTTCCTGGCTTTGACCTCTTCCGTACACCGGCGCGCTGGATGATGCTCTACACTGCGGGCATGGCTGTGTTGGCGGCGGTGGGGGCGGAGTGGGTATGGCAATGCAGAACGCAGAACGTAGAGCATAGAGCGCAGAACGGGCAGTCTCTGGGTCTTGGTTCTCCGTCTTCGATTTCGTTGCGGGTGCTGCTATGGGTTGGAGGGGTTGCCCTTACCCTGGAGTTGCTCGTCGCTGCGCGGGCGCTGCCCCACACGCAGCCGACTGCACCGCAGGCTGTCTACGACGTGCGGACTGCACCGGCGCACCTGCTCACTGACCCAGTGCGGGCTGGGGTAGCGGCGGCGGCCATGGGGCGCTTTCTTGGCATGAGCACCATCACCTATGATCCGGGCGACATGGGTGATTGGCGCCGTATCCTGCGCGAGGAGCCACCGGCGCAGGTGAGCGAAGACGCCTTTCAAGACTTCATCATTGCGCTCAAAGTGCAGGAGTTGCTCGTCCCCAACCTGCCGCTGCTCTGGCGTATTCCCGCGGTGGATGGCTTCGATGGCGGCGTGTTGCCGCTTCGCCGGTACAACGAATTTCTGACCCTTTTTGTCCCACCGGAAGACCTTGTGCCCGATGGCCGCTTACGCGAACAGGTGCGTAGCGTGCCAGCGACCCGTCTGCTCAACCTGGTCAACGGGCACTATCTGATCACCGATAAGGTGCGCGATCTCTGGTTCGAGGGTCTCTTTTACGACCGGCAGATCGGGGCCCGCATGCGCCCCGGTCTTGATACAGTCGTTGTGGAGGTGCCGCAGCCCTTTGAGGCGACCCATGTCGACCTCATCGGCTTTGTCGATGGCGCCCCATCCGACCTGGCTCGTCTGGCCGACCAAAATCTGGCCGTTGCCACGGTTGTCGTTGCCGGAGACGCCAGCTCCGCCAGCTTTACCCTCAGCGCGGGCGGGCAACCAGGCGCCCACCTGGCCGATGGGGCGCTGGACAGCCCGCTGGCCTCAACCAGTGGTGTCACCGTAGCCTATTGCGATGTAGAAGGGGGCCGCCAAGAGTACCGGGTGCGGCTGGCGCTCCCGGCGCCGGCCAGCCCATCTCACCTCACAGTCCAGCGGCTCGACACGCCGTTTGAGGTGGTCGTGCAGGCTGTGACGCTTTTCGACCAGCGAACCGGAATGTTTGCGCCGCTTCTGCCCAGTGATCGCGGCCGGTTTCGCCTGGTGCATAGCGGGGATGTCAAGATCTATGAGAATCTGGATGCACTTCCGCGGGCCTACCTTGTCCACGAGGTGATTGGGATCGAAAGCGCTGCGGATGTGCTCGCCACCCTGCGGGCGGATCAGTTCGATCCAAAGAGGGTGGCCGTCGTGGAAGGGCTGTCCTCTTTTGCAACGGTACCCGGCGACGAAGAGGGCGCAACAATTGTGTCGTACGAACCGGAACGGGTTGAGATTCACACCCATACAAATTCTGAAGCCTTGCTCGTCCTGAGCGATACTGCTTTTCCCGGCTGGCAGGCAACACTCGATAATGACCTCGTCCCCCTCCACGTGACAAACTATCTGGTGCGCGGTGTAGTTGTTCCGCCCGGTGAACACACCGTCGTCTTTGTCTACCGGCCAACCAGCTGGCAGCGCGGTCTCTGGCTCAGCGGGGCCGGCGTTGTGATCACACTCGGCCTGGCGTTGTGGGCGTGGATGCGCGGCCGGCGTGCGATTGGCGAGCTGCCGTCGCCTCTGTTATGATCCAGATGAAGTGAAGATGCGGCGAGAACTTATCACAGAGAGTGGATCGCAATTGATTTCAAAGCCTGTTGCCGGTGCGCAACCGATGCACTGGCGGGCGCGCCTATGGATGCCGTTCGCCCTGCTGCTGATCATTGCGATCCATCTGGCGGGCAGCCTGTGGTGGATCGAGCAGAATGTCACGTTGGTAGGGCGAGATGCCGCCGGCCACCTGGAGCGGAGCATTCGAGCCAACGATACGCTGGACACGCTCTCGTTGCGTTCGTTCTTCACTGCCGTCACCCTCACCGATGATTACCGCCCCCCCTTGCTCTATCTGCTCTCTGTCCCCTTTTATCGGCTTTTTGGGGTCGATAAAGACGCAGCACAGTATATCAATGTCGTGCTGCTCGGCCTCATCCTGGCGCTGACCTTTGTGCTGGCGCGACGTTTTGTGGGCGAAGGCTGGGCGCTAGTGGCGACGATGATCACCGGGCTGTTGCCGATGATCATGGCCATGACCCGGCTCTACTACATGGAGAATCTACTCACAGCGCTGATCCTCCTCAACCTGTGGGCGCTCCTGAACAGCCGGGGCTTTGTCCGGCGGGGTTGGTCGCTTGTCTGGGGAGTCAGCCTGGGGCTGGCGCTGCTGACCAAATGGACGGCTCCCATCTATCTGTTGGCTCCTACCCTCTACCTCTTGTGGCCAGGTGGACGCGCCTTCTGGGATGAGTGGAAGTTGATCTGGGATTGGCGCCGCGCATTGCTGGCGCTGGCAGTCGCAGCGGGGCTGGTGGCCTTCTGGTGGCTACCAAACCGGGAACTGGCGGGCGAGTTCCGGTTGGGGCAGTGGTTGCCGTTCTTGTGGAGTGCGCTCTTTGCAGCGGCCATCTATGCCCTCAGCCTGCCACCAGGGCGGATCGCCAACCTGGTGAGTGCCGTGCTCGTTGCGCTGGCCATCGCCAGCCTCTGGTATCTGCCGCAGATCGATTTCACCAGCCGGTTGAGCGATGTTGCCTTTGGCACCGACCGCGGGACACAGGAGGCGCTCGACCTGACGCGACCGGGCAACTACACCCGTTATTTTGGCTACTGGCTCAGCCACCACATGGGGCCGCTGGCCACGCTGCTGATCCTGCCCCCTGCGCTTTATGGGTGGTGGCGCCGCTGGCGTGGCGAGCATGCGGGGGGTGAGCCAGTAAAAAAAGTGATGGCAGGTGGGCTGGAATCCACCACCATCCTTTGGTTGATGTTACTCTCAGCCTATCTCTTTCTGGCGCTGATTGCGCAGGCCAACCCGCGCAACCTCAATGCGCTCTTGCCCGTCGTGGCGATCCTCCTGGTGGACAGTCTGCGCACCTACCCGCGGTCGCTGGCCGGTGGATTGGCAGTTGTATGGGTGCTGGTGCTAGGTCTCCAATGGGCGATCTACACCGCCGATGGCCTGGCGCCGCTCTTTGTGCGCACACCGGCGCTCTGGGTGCAGGGAGATTATCTGGCCTGGCCCGCCAGTGGCTCGTCTGACCTTGGTTACTGGATCCAACCCGATGTGCTGGCAACCATCGGGAGCCCACCCGATGAGGGGCCGGAGAGCGCGGCTTCGTTTGGGATGTTGAGCGATGCCTGGGAGTTGCATCGGGGTTCGTTTCGCTATCTGATCGCCGCGCAAAAACGCAACATCAACCTGATGGCGTTGACCGAGGCCGACAGCCGCGGTTGGAGTGATCTGCTGGCAAACCAGTGGGTGTTGCTCAAGACCGGTGACAACAGTGCCGTTCACCCTACCGGCCAGCAGATGATCGACCGTATCCTCGCCGGCGACCCGCTCTTTGACTTGCTCTACCAGGAGGTAAAACGCTATCCGCTGCCCAACGGCGAAGAGGCGATCCTCTATCACCGGGCTGAGGGGCCGGCGCACCCTTATCGCTATCCGGTTGTACTCATCGAGACACAGCCGCTTGCCGAGACCATCAACCGGCTCTGGAGCGCCAGCGCCACGCTCTACTTTGGCAACCGTGATACGGCCACGTGGGTCGGCATCCATGATCTCAAGGCGGACCAGATCGTCATACCGGCAGCCGGGGCCGATGCTGCCACCGTGCTCGAACCGGTGCGCGGGACGATCTTTGCCGTGACCCGCTACGACACCCCGGCGGTGCAGGGGTGGCTCTCTGCCAACAGTTATCCCGCCCTGGAGATGGGAGAGAACGAATTTCATCTAACGGTCGTGGGCCGCCCGGAGCGGCCGTTAGTCGATCGCACCGTGCAAAGTGGTTGGCGCGAGGTTACAGTCAACGGGTTGCGTAGCCTGCCCACGCTGCGACCAGGGGAAGTGCTGCCCGGAGAGTTGACCCTGTCAGGCGGGGTGGATGGCTCGCTCAAGCTGTCGCTGCGCCTGCTCGACCCAAGTGGAGCCGTTGTGGCGCAACAGGATCAGACGGTGACATCTCATGTCCAGTTTGGCCTCCTGCTGCCGCCCGATGCGCCACCGGGCGAGTACACGCTGGCCGGCGTTCTCTACGACCCGGCCACGCTCGAGCCGATCCCCATTGAGACGGGCAGTGAGCAACCTGCGCTGATCACCTTGACGGTGGCTGTATCCAGATAATCAAAAGTCTTAGCGGAGCTCGCACGTGGCGCGCCCAAAGGGCCCCCGCCTCCGGGCGCGAACTCCGCAGCCATCCGAATTTCGCCGGCGCGCTACTCGCTGAGGTGTAGATGTCGGCGAACCCGTTGACAAACAAGGAGAGAGCCGTGACAATTCTTATCACTGGTGGCGCCAGCCGTTTTGCCCGTGTGTTGGCTACCAGGCTGGCGCCAGCGCACCCAATTCGGCTGTTCGATACAGAGTTTGCCGCTCCCCAGCCAGAGAGCGTTGCCGCAATCGCCGGCGATCTGCGCACTCCCGCCGGTATAGAGCCGGCATTGGCGGGCGTAGATACGGTCATCCACCTGACACCGCTGGTTGTCCCACAACAGATCCAGGATGAAACGACGGCGCTCGACTTTGCTATGCGCGGTTCATATGTGCTGGTCAACGCCGCTCGCCAGACGGGTGTTGCGAAGATCATCCTCGCCAGCACACTGGATCTCTTTCGCCGCTGGCCTGCACACTATCAGGTCAACGAGCAGTGGCGACCACGGCCTGAGGCCCGGCTCGACCACCTGTGCGCCTGGCTGGCCGAATGTTCGGTGCGTGAGAATATCCGCTTTGGCGAATTGCAGGTGGTCTGCCTGCGCTTTGGGGCCATCGTTGATGACGCGCAAACATTGAGTCAGCCCTATGACTCGTGCTGGCTACACATGAACGACGCCGTTCATGGCGTGGAGCGGGCGCTGGCCTACCAGCCGGGGCGGCGACCTGACTGGTCGATCTTTCACATCACGGCGCCGGGACCCTATGCCAAAATCCAATTGCGGCACCAAGCCAGCGCCCAGGAGAAGTTTGGCTACCAGCCTCAGCATGATTTTGCCCAACAGGCCACCGGCCAGGCGGCTGGCGCAGGCTCGCGCGACGGGCGGCCCTGGCGCACGATCCTGGCGCCGGAGCGGCCAGTACCGGCGCGCCCTATCCGCAACGTTGCCATCTTTGGCGCCGGTGGGCCGATGGGGGTTGCGGTCACCCAGGAGCTACTCTCGTCCTATACGCTACGGGTGACCGATCTGCGCTCATTGGCCGAGATCGCGGCGGAGAACAAACCGCAGGCGCCGGGTGCGCCGTTGCCGATTCCCGTTCCCGCTCCCCATGAAGAAGTGCAGGTGGATGTGCGCGACCCGCACCAGGTCATGGCCGCCTGTGCCGGGATGGACGCCATCATCAACTGCACAGTCGTGCGGCCCGACCCGGTCAACGCCTTTCTGGTCAATGTGCTTGGCGCGTTCCACGTGATGCGGGCGGCGGTTGCACACGGCATCCACCGCGTGGTGCATACCGGCCCAACCTTGCTCCATCCCATCTGGGGGGTGGGGGACTACAGTTGGGATTATGACTTGCACATGGATCTGCCTGCCCGTCCCTACGACCAGATCTACATCCACACCAAATATCTGGGGCAGGAGATCGTGCGCGTCTTTGCCGAAGCGTACGGTCTCGAAGTGCCGGTGCTCCTCTTCAGTGCGCTTTATAACCCAGACCCTGCAATCGTCAAGGAAGGCTATTCGCTCTTTACCATCTCGTGGCCGGATACGGGCCGGGCGCTGCGACGGGCGCTGGAAGTCGTTTCCCTGCCCGCCCCCTATGTCGTCATGAGCATCAGCGCCGATGTGCCCCATGGTCGCTTTGACCACGACAAGGCGCGTTCTATCCTGAACTGGTCGCCGCGCGATGATCTGCGCCACTTGTGGCAGGAGGATGCTGTAACAACGCCTACGGCAGCATAGGCTGGCAAAGGAGCGTGCCCCCAGATGTCAGCAGAACCTAAAGATTGGCACAAAGGAACACGGTCAACGGCAATCAGAATCTGTGTCTAGCTGTACAAATCTGTGTTCAAAGAGTATGTGGCCAGTCTGCTTGAGTGTTCCAGATAGGCCTTAGGGTCATGTCATATTGCAGGCTAGCGCAGATATGACAATAATTATTGCGAAGGTGCATTGCACGCAGAGCGTGCGATGCACCTGGAGAGACAGGTGGGCTCAGGTGCATCGCACCGGCAGCGAGTGGGCTTTGCGACTCGTTTCTGACAAATTTCGATGTGTGATTACAATTTTCTGCAACATGAAATAGCCCTAGATAGGCTTTTTGGCGCATTGCTGATGCAAATCGTCTATGTTAAAATAACCAAGGAATTCGTCTTTGGCCTTTTTCTCCAATGAGTCTGTAGCCTGCATGATTGCAATTCGACGGACCCCGCTGTTGACCGGTATTGTTGTGACGGCCAGCCTGGTTGTGATCATAGCCGGGATGCGGGCGGCGGCGCCCTTTCTGAGCCCGCTTTTGTTATCGCTCTTTTTAGCTGTGCTCCTGTATCCAGGGTATCAGTGGCTCCTGGATCGAGGCATTCCCACATGGCTCACTGTCTCGCTCATGGTCGTGGGAGTCACTCTGATTGGATTGGGTGTGCTGGGATTGATCTGGATTTCGCTGGAACAGCTGCGCGAGAATCTCTTTTTTTACGCCACCCGGCTGATCGCACAGCGTCTGCGCTTCGAGGGCTGGCTTGAGAGTCTGGGCATCGAGGCGCCGGTGCTCTTGAGCCAGGAGATCTTCAACCGCCAGATCATGATCACCACGGCGGCGCGGCTGATCACCAATATCGGTTCGGTGCTCTTTACCGGCTTTTTTGTGTTGGTAACGACCATCTTTCTGTTGCTACAGGCGACCCATCTTTCCGAGCGGCTACACCGTGAGTTTGGGCCCAACAGCCAGCTCAACCGGCAGATGATGCAGGTGACACAACGGATCGCCCGTTTCTTTGCCATCCGCGTCCGGGTAAATCTGCTGGTGGCGGGGGGTATTACCATTTGGCTGCTGATCTTGGACGTCGATCTGGCGATCCTGTGGGGGATTTTGGCCTTTTTTCTGAGTTTTGTGATGTATGTGGGCCTGGCGGTCGCTGCGGTGCCGCCGGTGCTGTTGGCGCTGGCCGAGACTGGTATCTTATGGGCAGCGCTGGTGGTAATTGGCGTCGTCGTGATCAATGTGGGAGTTGAAAACATTGTAGCGCCATCGATGATGGGCCAGGGATTGAATCTGGCGCCGGTGGTGGCGCTCAGCTCGATTGTCTTTTGGGCTTGGGTGCTGGGGCCGCTTGGCTTTATCCTCGCCATCCCGATCACTGTTATCCTGGTGATGGTGCTGGCGAGCTACCCAGGGACACACTGGATTTTGGTGCTGTTGACGATGAGCACCGATTCGGTGCCGCCGGCGGTAGAACCGGAGGTGGTGCAAGAGCCACCCATTGCCGAAGACGCCCCAGGGCCTCTCAAAAGTTCATCAGCGAAGACTTCGTCGGGCTGACCCACCCAGTTTGTGGTAGCGCCAGAGCCGGCCTGAAGAGCGCTGCCTCCATAACCCAACCAAACTTACGCAAGGAGTATCACGCTTGAGTTCTCCAATCCATGTACTAGGCATTGCCGGCAGTCTGCGCAAAGCATCGTACAACAAGCGGCTGCTCGGAATTGCTGGTGATGTGCTGCCGGATGGCATGACGCTGGAGACGCTTGACCTGGCGCCGCTACCCATGTATAACGAAGATGTCGAACGCGAACAAGGGCTCCCACCTAGCGTGCAGCACTTTCATGCCCGCATCGCCGCCGCCGATGCGCTGTTGATCGCTACCCCTGAGTATAATTTTTCCATCCCCGGTGTGCTCAAGAACGCCCTTGATTGGGCTTCGCGGCGCACGGTGGACGGCCACCCCGCACCGATCAGCGAGAAGCCTTTGGCCATCATGGGCGGTGGCGGCCGGCTGGGGACGGTGCGCGCTCAACTCCACCTGCGCGATATTGCGCTCCACAACAATATGCACGTTCTCAATAGCCCGCAAGTTTATATCATCGGTGTTTGGAACCATTTTGACCCCGATGGTAACCTCACCGACCTCTCCGTGCGTGACCAGATCGCTAGGCTCATGGATGCCCTGGCCGCCTGGACCCGCCGCCTGCGGGGAGAGTAGGCAATGCGGAATGGGAGTGGGAAATGCGGAATCGTGCCGCAACTGCTGTTGATATCCCGCATTCCCCACTCCGCATTCTCTACATCCCCCACTCTGCATCACCGTAGAAATCGCCGTGATCTTTGGCCAGAAATGCCTCAACCACCGGGCGGATGTCACCCAAACGGAAGTGGGGACCGTGGCCGGGGTAGCAGATCGTCTCATCTGGCCACGGCAGCACAACGGTGCGCAGGGTGTTCAATGTTGTCTGGAAGCCTTCCGGCGACCAGGTCTTGCCGGGGCCACCCTGGAAGATGGTGTCGCCCACGAGCACACGGTGGTCGTTCTGGAGGGCAAAACAGATCTGGTCATCGATATGGCCGGGGGTGTAGAAGACGCGCAGCCGGTGTTTGCCAACCACCACTTCATCCCCATCACCAACTGTGCGGTCGACTGCCACCCCGTTCTCGACAGCATTGCCATGCGCCACCACCGGAACCTTTAGCCGTTTTCGCATCTCCGCCAGGGCGCCTACGTGGTCTCCGTGCGTGTGCGTCAGCAGAATGGCGACAGGTCTACTGGCTCCTACCATATCAGATAGCGTATCCACATCCGCGCCTGGGTCAAACAGCACGCTCTCGTTTGTGGCCGGGCAGACCAACACATAGGTGTTCATTCCCCACGGTCCCACCTGGCGGTGGTGTAATTCCAGCGGTTGCTTGGACATGAGGTCCTCCTTTTCTTTTCCAATTGCTGTGGCACCCTGCTGCCACACCCTTGACGGGCCGCATCAGGCCAACGACGGGGAATATTGCGTCCATCGGGGCCGGCGCGTGTATTTGATGAGCACCAGTTTAGCAGGATTTTATCACAAATGCACTCGGAGGGGGTTGCCCGCCGCAGCGTTCATGCGGCGAACGGGCTAGAGCAGCGCGGATCTTTTGCGCGGCTTAGGTCTGGTGCGCCTCTGTACGACACCGAATCCGGAACTTTCAGCCGAATGATAGATAGAAATCACTACACCGGTAGTGTAATTCTGCTCATGCGAGCCGGGTCAAATTCCATTATGATGCACACAGACGGCCGTCCCATCCTCTACGCAACGCGTCTGATTCGGTTCCCAAGGGAGGAAAATCTATGAAGTCGCTTCGTATTCCGCTGGCTATCACGGTGGCGCTTGCCACGCTGGGATTGCTGCTCGCCCCTGCCCCAGTTCTGGCTTCGCCAGCTCATCCGCACAAGGGCAAAGTGTGTTGGGTGCATGATGCAAACGGTGTGCAGTACACGGACTGGGACTGTGATTATCAGGAGGTGGTCAAGTACGACGAGAACGGCATACCCATTCTGCTCCAGTACCACGACCACGGCCACCTGCCGCCAGGGGCTGCACTACCCCACGAGGCAATGCAGATGCTACTTCACGTGGACTGTGGCTGCATGTACGATGGGTATTACATGGAAGTGCTTATGCCGAATGGGGCTTACATGTCCCACGGGCCGCTGAAGAATATCAAGTAGCCGGTATTGTGAACATCGCTTTCAGGACCCAGGGTTGTGGATTGGGGAATCCACAACCCTGGGTCTTTTGTTTAGCAGACGTGCAACTTCCCGCTCCTTTTGACATTTCGCGCCACAGGCTGTATATATCCTCGCATAGCTTCCTAGATCCCGGCCGCATCACGTAGTGTGAGGCGGAGATCTGCTGCGCCCCGGTCTTTCCTCGCAGAAAAGGACGAACTGCCATGCAATTTACACTTAACGGCCAGAACCGCACCTATACCGGCGACCCTGATCTCCCGCTCTTGACCTATCTGCGCCAGATCGAGGGGATCACCTCACCCAAGGATGGCTGCGCGCCCCAGGCGGCGTGTGGCTGCTGCGCTGTGCAGGTGGGCGACAAGGCGTTGCTCGCCTGTGTCACGCCAATGAGAAAGGTGGAAGGGAGCAGCGTCACCACCACTGAAGGCCTGGGCGAATACCGGCAGAGCGTCTTTGCCAACGCCTTTGTGGAAAAGGGCGGTGTGCAGTGCGGCTTTTGCATCCCCGGCATCGTCATGCAGGCCAACGCGCTCATCGACAAGAACCCGGCGCCAGGCCGCGCCGAGATCGCCAAAGCCCTCACGCCCCACCTCTGCCGCTGCACCGGCTATAAGAAGATCATCGACGCCATCGAGTACGCCGCCGCCGCCATCCGCGCCGAAGAGGAGATTCCCCGGCCAAACAGCAGCGGCAAGGTGGGCGAACGCCACCCCAAGTATGACGCTTACCGCCTGGTGCTGGGCCAACGCCCCTATGTGGCCGATATGACAGTGCCTGGCATGCAGTACGGTGCGCTCAAATTTAGCGATCACCCACGGGCAAAGATATTGGCGATTGATACCAGCGCCGCAGAAAAGTTGCCGGGCGTGACCCGCGTCTTCACCGCCACCGACGCGCCTGGTGACCACACCATTGGGCTGATCAAGCAGGATTGGCCACTCATGATCGCTGTGGGCGAAGAGACGCGCTACATCGGCGATGTGCTGGCCGGTGTTGTGGCCGAGACAGAGGAGATCGCCCGCCGGGCTGTGGCGCTCATTCAGGTGACTTACGAGGTGTTGCCGCCTGTCACCGACCCGTTCGCTGCCTTACAGGCCGGTACGCCACAGGTTCACGCCGGTGGGAACATGCTCTCCAAAACCGTGATCCGGCGAGGGGACGTGGAGCGGCTGCTGGCCGAGTCTGCTTTTGTCACCAGCGGGCGCTACCAGACGCAGACCATCGAACATGGTTTTATGGAGCCGGAATGCTGCATCGCCCGGCCGTGGGGACGAGGTGTCGAACTCTTCTCGCAGGGCCAGGGCGTCTATGAAGACCAGAAACAGGTTGCCAAACTGCTCGGCCTGCCGCTGGAGCAGGTGCGCGTCGAACTGGCGCCCAACGGGGGCGGCTTTGGCGGCAAAGAGGATCTCTCGGTGCAGGGGCACGCGGCGCTCTTTGCCTACCACTTGCAAGTTCCGGTGAAGGTGACGCTGACCCGCGCCGAGTCGATCAACATGCACCCCAAACGCCACCCGCTGACCCTGGACTATACGTTGGGCTGCGATGCCCAGGGTCGGCTCACCGCGCTCAAAGCGCGCATCGTCGGCGACACCGGCGCCTATGCCTCGGTGGGGATGAAGGTGTTGGAGCGCGCCGCCGGCCACGCCACCGGCGCCTATCACGTTCCAGCGGTGGACATCGAGAGCACAGCCGTCTATACCAACAACATCCCCAACGGCGCCATGCGCGGCTTTGGCGTCAACCAGGCGGTTTTTGCCATGGAAAGCTGTGTGGACGAACTGTGCAAACAGGGCGGCTTCGACCGCTGGCAATTCCGCTGGGACAATGCCCTGCGCGAAGGTTGTATGACCGCCACCGGCCAGATGCTCACCGGCGGTGTGGGCGTGCGGGCGACATTGGAGGCGGTGAAGGAGGAATTCTACAAAGCCAAATACGCCGGCCTCGGCTGCGGCATCAAAAACACCGGCATCGGCAACGGCATGCCCGACGCATCGAGCGTACGCATCACTGTCGCCGCACCCGATCAGGTTGTGGTCGAGCATGGTTGGACCGAGATGGGGCAGGGCATCCACACGATGGCAGTGCAGGTGCTCTGCGAAGAGAGTGGCCTCGACCCCGACCTCATCCGCATCAAGGTGGACACCGACGCCCGTACCGTCACCGGCATGACCACCGCCTCGCGCGCAACCTCGCTCCTGGGCAACGCCATCATCGACGCCGCTGCCAAACTGCGCGCCGACCTATCGCAGCGGCCGCTGGTTGACCTGGTGGGGAAGGTCTATCTGGGCGAGTGGGTGGTTGACTGGACGGCCAAACCTGGCCATGTCAACCAGCAAGGGGAAGAAGTTACCCACTATTCGTACAGCTACGCCACCCAACTGGTGATCCTCGACGACGAAGGCCAGGTGCAGAAGATCACCGCCGCGCACGACGCCGGGCGCATCGTCAACCCGACGCTCTTCGAGGGGCAGATCGAGGGGTCGATCCATATGGGGCTCGGCTACGCCATCAGCGAGGAGTTGGTGTTGGTGGACGGCAAACCCAAGAGCACCATGCTGCGCCAGTGCGGCATCCTGCGCGCAAAGGAGATGCCGGAGATGGAAGTCATCGGCGTAGAGGTGCCCGACCCGTACGGGCCGTACGGTCTCAAGGGTGTGGGCGAGATCGGGCTGGTACCCACTGCTGGCGCCGTGGCCAATGCACTGGCCCAATACGACGGCGTACGGCGAACGAAGCTGCCGATGAAGATGGCAAAGCGCCGGCGCTGATCTATCCACAAGCCAGGCTGTTTCAGATGGTGGAGGAAGATGGTCGCTTGCACCTGGCTGAGCCAGAACGACCGATTCTGCGTTTTGGGCTCAGCGAAGCCCATGCCATTAGCCTGGCGCTTGAGCGGAATTGGCTGTTGCTGATCAATGACAGTCGGGCCTTAGAATTCGCCGAGCAATTGGGGATTTCCGCGCTCAGCGTGCCGGACTTTTGTGTACTGCTATTCGCTGAAGGCAAGATTACACTGGCAGCTGCCCAAGGTTATATCCAGCGTGTATCAACCACGACAAGCAGCCGGTTGACGCGGCGAGCGATAGAATCGCTTGCGCAACTGCTTGACGATGGAGGAGCGTCACCATGAAAACAACGACTATTACAAAGTCAATTCGTCTTTCTCCAGATGAATCCCAGGAGTTAGCGCGATTGAGCGAACACCATGCCCAGTCTGAATCCGCGCTGATGAAAAAGTGGATTCAGGACGGCATTCGTAAAGAAAAGTTGGAGCTTGCTCTGCAAGCATACCAACAAAGGAAGGTTGATCTACGCACCGGAGCTATCATGGCTGGTGTATCATTCAATCAGTTTATACAAGAAGTAGAGGCGCACAACATTGTGATTCTCGACGACCAGGGCTTTCTAGAACGGCTTGCCATGTTAGCCGACGCCTTTCAAAACGAGAGATTGCGCGCGGCTGTGCAAAAAATGATGGCGGCAGAACAGTCGGCGTGAGGTCGCAGGCAGACTGACAGACCTCGCCTCACGCCTGCCCTGTCTATAGCAAAAATTGTCCCAAATATTTCTTTGTCAACAACAACATCTTCTCGCGCAGTGGTGGCCGGGCCCAGAGCGGGCCGTGTGGCTCGAAACAGAGATAGCCTTCGTACTTGTGCTCGTAGAGGAAGGCCATCACTTTGCCCCACTCGATGTCACCCATGCCGGCTGCCGGCTGCGAGACCAGCTTGCCGTCCATGTAGAGATGCTCTTTGATGTGAACGTGGAAGATACGGTCGCCGTGGTCGCGCAACCAGGGCAGATAGTCATCACCGTGATGGCGGATGTTGGCTGGGTCGAACTTGATGCCCACATTGGGAATCTGCTCCCACACCCGCTGATAGGCCTCGATGCTGTCGAAGAAGCTATTGCCGTGGACGGCGTAGAGCGCCACCTTAAGCCCGGCATCCTGCGCTTTTTGCAGATAAGGAGGGAAGACTTCGACAAACGCCTTGACGTTGTCATCCAGCGACCCGCCGAGGATCTGCCCGCCGCCGGTGATGAGGATCTCAGCGCCCAGTGTCTCGGCAAAGCGGATCGCCCGCTCCAAGTGGCCCAGGCTCGTGCGCCGCTCGTCAGCGTCGGGCGAGGTATGGTTCCAGCCCCACAGCCCCAACGAAGCAGCCTTCACCCCGTAGCGGTCGAGGATCTTGCGCATCTGCGCTACCGTGTCGGCGGTCAAATCCTCAAAGCCCTTCCAATAGTTGAACTCCAGGCCAGCAAAGCCGTGCTCCGCCGCAAAGCGGGCATCTGCTTCGATGCCGGCCAGGTCATTGACCGCGATAAAAGCCAGTTTCATTCCTCCAACTCCTTCACTTTGTACTAACTTGTACGAAATAGAATGTTTGGCAGCGTACACAAATCGATTCGATCGGTTGGCGCTTCTTCTACCAGCGAATGCCAAACTGGTGAAACTCACCCGTCGTTTCCGACCAGACCACCTCCACCTGATCGACGCGAGCCGCAGGCGGTCCTCGTCGCAGCCACTGCACCAACTGCTGCAACGCTGCTTCCGCACCCTCAGCCACAACTTTGACCGTCCCATCCGGCTGATTGGCCACCCAGCCGGTAAGCCGGAGCCGGGTCGCTTCGCGGCGGGTGTATTCGCGAAAGGAGACTCCTTGCACAATGCCATGGACAGTTGCGATGATGCGCTTCATACGAGTTGGTATTTCCGATCAGGGTATTCTCAGAAAGTTAGCGAACCAATCTCGTATTGCGTGTTGCGTGGTCCGTACAGACCTCACGCAATGCGGAACATGCCAGCTGGATACTAAAAATTTGGAATGGCCTCAAAAAAATCGCTGTGCTTTACGCGCCGTGATGATCTCGGTGTTCATTCCCACCCAGTGGAGGCTGCCGTTATAGCGGCCATGCTCGATTTTGACGCACCGGTCCATGACCACGGCCAGGCCCGCTTGCTCGGCCAGTTGCGCCGCCTCCAGATTGACGATGCGCAATTGCATCCACACCGCCTGCGCTTTGATGGCAATGGCCTCCTGCACAATCTCGACACAGAAGTGCGCCGGGCGGAAGATGTCCACCAGGTCCACCCGTTCGGAGATGCTGCTGAGGTTGGGGTAGCTGCGCTCGCCCAGCACTTCGTCCACCGTGGGGTTGACCGGGATGATACGATAGCCCTCATATTTGAGATATGAGGCGACAAAATGACTGGGCCGTTGCGGGTCTCTGGAAAGGCCAACGACGGCAATGGTCTGCGTCCTGGCCAGGATGTTGCGGATCACCAGGGGGTTCTGATATTTGGGCTGTAACTCCGGCGGCAACACCGAATTCATACGGATGTCGCAGGCAAGGGCGGCGTCAGTCACAGTCATAGGATGGCTCCACTTGTGATGTTCAAGTACAAAGGCGTTTGGTGCTATACTCAAATCAGCATGAGAACTGGAGTTCTACTTTACACTCACATTCCGGGAAAGGACCACAATGCTTCTCCGCAGAGTAGGCTCGCTGGCCCTTTCCCGGAATGCGAAAGGTTGGCGAAAATCCGGGTTTCAAACTGAACGCAGTATAGCATCTGACCAAGTGAGTCTTGACCCTTGCGGAGTGCGTACGAGGACGTGCGCACTCCGCAAAAGTGATTCGGCTGGATATTAAGGGCGCTGACGACTGAATCGCTCCAGACTGCGCGCCGTCAGTTCGTCCATTTCCGCAAACAAAGCGGCGTCCACTTTGGCAAAATTGAAACAGGACTTGCCCTGCATCCGCTTTTTGAGCGTTGGCGAAATCTCTTCCAGCAGGGTCGGATCGACATAGACCGGCGCCAAATGAAAACTCACATAGTTTTTGCGCACCTGCAATCCGGCAAAAAAGCCCATTTTGTGGAGTTCGGGCACATCCGGCGGCTGGAGCACATATTGGTCGCTCTTATCGACGCTCACACCGAGTTTCGTTCCATACTTTTGCAGGATCGCACGCAGATCGAGAAAGACTTGAGCAAGTTGTTGGGGGTCTGCCATTTCGCCCTCCTGAATTACTCGATATTCGCCAGCGCCTGTTCCAGATCCCACAGCAGGTCATCCACCGTTTCCAGCCCAATCGACAACCGGATCATGCCGGGGCCGACGCCGGCTGCGGCCAGTTCTTCATCGGACAACTGCTGGTGTGTCGTCGAGGCCGGGTGGATGACCAGGCTCCGCACATCCCCCACGTTGGCCAGGTGCGAAAAGAGATGAAGCCCTTCGATAAATTGTGCTCCGGCCCGGCGTGGGTTCGTGGCCTTGAGGCCAAAGGTAAAGACGGCGCCCGGCCCTTTGGGCGTATATTTCTGCGCCAGCGCGTGGTAGGAGTTGTCGGGCAAGCCAGCGTAGGCCACCCACTCGACGCGCGGGTGCTCGTAGAGGAAACGAGCGATGGTCTGTGCGTTGCTCACGTGGCGCTCCATGCGGACAGAGAGCGTCTCCAGCCCCTGGATCAACAAAAAGGCGTTGAAGGGTGAAAGGGCGCCGCCCGTGTCGCGCAACGTTTCGGCGCGCGCCTTCATCAGAAAGCCGTAGTGACCAAACGTTTCGTAAAACTTCAGGTCATGGTACGACGGCGACGGGTCGGCAACCGTGCGAAAGTGGCTATAATCGAACGTTCCCGCTTCCACAATGACCCCGGCAATCGAGTTGCCGTGGCCACCGATAAACTTGGTGGCCGAGTGGACCACGATATCGGCCCCAAAATCGATGGGCCGGCAGAGATAGGGGGTGGCAAAAGTGTTATCCACCACCAGCGGGATGCGATGGGCATGGGCCAGTTCGGCCAGCGGCTCCAGGTCGAGGATGCTTCCCTGTGGGTTGCCGATAGTCTCGCCGTAGAGCGCCCGTGTCTTGCGTGTGATGGCCTGCTCCCAGTTTTCCAGTCTGGTAGGGTCGACAAAATGCACCTTGATCGAAAGCTTCTTGAAGGTGTGGGTAAACTGGGTGACGGTGCCGCCATAGAGGTGCGTCGAGGCCACGATCTCGTCACCGGGTTCCAGCAGCGTCATCATGGTGACAAACTGGGCTGCCATGCCGCTGGCGGTGGCTACAGCGCCTGTACCGTTCTCGAGCGAGGCAATACGTTCCTCGAAGACGGCAGTGGTAGGGTTGTTGATGCGCGTATAGATATTGCCGTACTGTTTTAACTCGAAAAGCTGGGCAGCGTAGTCGGCGCTTTCAAAGACATACGAGGTAGTCTGATAGATCGGTGTGGCGCGTGCACCTGTGACGGCATCGGGAATATGGCCGGCGTGGAGCATACGCGTTTCAAAGCCGAACTGACGTTTGCTGGGCCGCATGGCTTGCATCCTGTCATAGTGGGGAAGGGCCAAACAAATGATTGAAGCTGATATTAGTGATTGTATCACTTCCCCTGGTAGGACGCCAACTGCCTGATCGTCGCGGGTGCGTCCAGGATTAGGGACGAGAATTTGGCGACCCTAGCATTCCGGGAAAGGGCCGGCGTCGGCTTGGCTGATGAGCTTGTCTCCGACCCCGGGCGCCCGCTGGGCGCGGAATGCGGGCTACAACGGGCAAGATGGCATCTTCCCCTACTTGCCCCAAATTTTGGACACCCATACGCCCATGACAGAAACAGCGCATACCGCCAAGGCAGGAACGCACTGCACCGTATATACGGCGGATCGTTGTGAAAACCCATCATCCATTGGACAATCGTCGGCTGAACGTATACCTTACGAAAGTATTGCGTGTATCAGGCGTACGCTATCATCCCACTAAATATTACGTAAGCACCGCTATGGCTAGTAGAATTCGATCTGAGCGTCACAAATCTATCTTACGGCAGACTGCTTTGACAGAACGACGTAAACCACCGACGCACAACACCCATGTAGGGCTGACGAGACAGAAGCCGCTTTCGTTGGGCCACACTGGGAGCGTACTCTGCGCTGTTATCCAAGCACCGAGCGATCATGCCGGCGACCACACGCGCCATCATCCAGGGAATAAAATATGCCTAGCTTCACCTCGCGCCCAGGCTGGTTACTTCTGAGTCTGTTGCTCTTTGGCTTGCAGATGCCGCACTTTGCTACACCGCTGATTGCCGCAACCACGTACAGCGGCTGTGGAGGCGAGCGGCCAGAAGCCACTAATTTGGATTTTGAAGCACGCGTCGTAGAACTCACCAACCAGGCGCGCGCCGCAGAGGGCTTGGCCCCACTCAAACACAATGCAAATCTAAGCGACGCCGCCCGTTACCATGCCATCGACATGACGCAAGACAACTACTTCGACCATGACACTCATGATCGGGTCGATGGGCAACAGCTGCGTGTATGTTCATGGGGCGAGCGGTTGCAGGCCTATTACCCCATCTACGGAGCTGCCGAGAATATTGCCTGGGGCTATGCGTCGCCCGAAGCAGTGGTCGAAGGCTGGTTAGCCAGCGCCGGCCACCGCCGCAACATCCTTGGCAACAGTTGGGAGGTAGGCGCCGGATACCATAGCAATGTGTGGGTGCAAGACTTCAGCCGGGATCAGGGGACATTCCCCCTGATTATCAATCGTGAGGCGCTCACTACCCAACAGACGAGCGTTACAATCTATATCTATGGCGAATGGGCAGAAATGCGGTTGCGCAACGACGGCGGCGCCTGGAGTGACTGGCAACCGTTCCAGACCGAATTCATGTGGGAAATTGCGCCCGTCCCCGGCCGGCGGCTGGTGGAAGCAGAGTTGCGTAGCGGCGCCACGAGCACCCTGACCAGCGACGAAATCGAGCTAGAGATCGCTGGCGCCACCAATACACCGACGGTGACGCCGACGCCCAGTGCGACCCCTTCACCGACACTCAGCCCGACCACGCCAGCCCCATGCAGTACCTGCCTCGATGCCCAAGTGCTACTCGAAGGGCGCCCGCCAGCACCCCATTCACGCTGGGTGGTGCCGCTCGCTATCACACTCATGCCGCGGGTGAACGCCTCTGGTTCGCCGGCGTTTTTCACCACACTCCCCTCTTCAACCGATGGCAGGATTCGCCTCAATGATCTGACACCAGGCGCCTACGACCTCCTGATCAAGGGCACACACACGCTCCAACGGCGGGTTGAAGTGACGATCAACCCCGGTGCTAACCAGGCGGATGTCGGGCTTTTGTACGAAGGGGATATCGTTGCCAACAACCAGGTAGACTTGCTTGACTTTTCCCTGCTTTCCACATCGTATACCGATTGTACAGGCGCATCCACGTGGGTACAGGAAGCCGACCTGAACGAAGATGGCTGTGTAGACAAAGATGACCTGTATCTGTTACAGGCCAACTACGGCATGGCCGGTGACGAGCCGGTAGGGGGAGCTGTCAGCGCCGCCGCCAGCCCACCCCCCACCCTGATCGTGCGTCGCAAGCAAGCTGGCGACTACTTTGCGCTGGTCGTTGCGGTAAAGGAAGATATCGATACACAGGTCAATGCGGGTGCGCTCCATCTCGATTTCGACCCCAACCTGCTCCAGGCGGTCCGGATCATCCCGCACAACGCTTTTACCACCACCCTCCAATATGAGATCAACCATGCCAAGGGCCGAGTCAATTTTGCAGCGGGGGTTCTCAAAAGCAGTGTCGCGGCGCCTTTTGTTTTTGCCACCGTCACCTTTGCCGTGCGCCAGCCCTTCGACCGGACCACGATCACGCTCGCAACAAACGAAGGACGGCGCACAGACCTGGCCGCAGGTGGAGTGTCACTGAGCGGAGAAGGAAGCCTCGACCTTGGCTCATTCTTGGAGTTAAGTGAGGCTCAGGTTGCAGCCGATCTGCATCTCTATCTGCCGCTGGTGCAGCGGTAGGGCAAGATGCTATCTTGCCCGCTGTTACCCGCATTCCGGGAAAGGGCCAGTGATGTGCCGGTCAGACAAACAGACGCCGGCCCTTTCCCGGAATGCTTGGGCTTGCCCCACTTGCTATACAACCTTATCCCATCTGGTATTCCATCTGGTATACTGTAGACGTATGAGAGAGGGCAAGATGGCATCTTGCCCTACTTGCTGTGCATCCTCGATCCCATCTGTGGTATACTGTAGACGTGTCAAGTGAGGCAAGTGCGTTCCCTTGCCGGCACAGGCGAGCACGGGGACTGTTTTCCTGCTTGCTCCCGAATCCAGGAGGTCACCATGTCTCAGCTTGCAGTCGTCGCGCCCCCAACTACGCCCGCTCAAGGTGAGTGGACCTATGAAGATTTTCTAAAGCTGCCCGACGATGGCCGGCGTTATGAGGTCATCGAAGGAGTGCTTTACGTGGCCAATGCACCCAATGCCGACCATCACTTTGTCGTGACCGAAGCCAGCCGCCTGATCGGCAATTTTGTCATTGAGCGCCAATTGGGCCGTGTCCTCGTGGCGCCATTCGAGGTCCATCTCGCCGAGCGTTCGCGACCGGTGCAACCTGATCTGCTCTTTGTGCGCGCTGAACGCTGGCCCAAAGGACAGGTGGCTTTTTTTGACGGCGCTCCTGACCTGATTGTTGAGATAGTCTCACTCAGCAGCGTCCGCACTGATCGAGTGGTCAAGTTCACCGCCTACGAAAACGCCGGTGTACCTGAATACTGGATCGCCAACCCGCACACACGCACGGTCGAAGTCTACACGCTATCAAACGGCGAGTATGCGCTGCTCGGCGAGTACACCGGCGATGAGCACCTTCAATCGCTGCTGTTAGCAGGCATCGACATCGTAACCAGTACTTTGTTTGGCTAACTTGTAATCCCAGACCCTACGCCCTTCACAGAGCGAAAGGAGTTGCTCACATGGCTGCGCACCGAGTTGAGATGGCCCAGGCAATGAAACGCACAGGCCTGATCGCTATCATCCGCGGCAATTTCTCGCGCCAGCAGGTCGCCGGCATCGCCGAAGTGCTGCTGGAAAACCAGATCCCGGTCGTCGAAGTGACGCTCAACACCACCGGCGCACTCGATTCCATCACCTATTTGCGCGAACGCTTTGGCGACCGCATGATGGTCGGCGCCGGCACAGTGCGCACCGCCGACCAGTTCCGTACGGCAGTGGCCGCCGGCGCTCAGTTTACGGTTGCCCCCAACCTGGACCTGGCCACTGTCGAGGCCGCCCACAGCCAGGATCTGCTCCATCTGCCGGGCGTCTTTACCCCCACCGAGGTGCAACAGGCGCTGGTGGCCGGCTGCACCATGGTCAAGCTCTTCCCGTCCGAGATCGTCGGCCCGCGCTATCTTAAAGCCTTGCGCGCCCCGCTCGATGACGTGGACCTCGTCCCCACCGGCGGCATCTCGCCCGCCAATGTGGCCGATTATGTCCAGGCTGGGGCTGTCGCCGCGGGGATCGGCAGCGCACTCGTCACCGGGCCGACACAAGCGCTAGAGGACCTGGCCGCCCGCGCCCGCGCCCTGCGGACCGCATGGGATACAGCGGTAAACAACAAGTAGCCGGTAATCGGTAATGAGTCATGAGGTTCCGCAGTCGGACGATCCTATTCACAACTACCGATTACCGATTACTTGTTACCCATTAGCTATCCCTCATTCCTCCTTTGCGCTTTGCAACCGTATGACACAGATCTGGTAAAACACTATGGCTCCTCCACGATACGATGTCACCGCCATCGGCGAAGTAATGTTGCGCTACAGCGTGCCCGTAGGCGAACGCCTGGAGCGGGCGCAAAACCTGGCGCTCCACCCGGGTGGCGCCGAGGCGAACATGCTGGGTGCGCTTGCCGTATTGGGCCGACGCTGTGCCTGGGTCAGTGGTCTACCCCGGAACCCGTTGGGCCAACTTATTGAAAACCATCTTCTGCTCTCGAGGGTCTATACCGGCCATGTCGTCTGGTTCGACGAGGGGCGGGTGGGAACCTACTATCTAGAATTTGCCACCCCGCCCCGCGCCACTCAAGTCTATTACGACCGCGCCGATTCGTGCGCCGCCCGTCTGCGCCCCGAACAGATCGACTGGAATCTGGTGCTGGACACCCGCCTGATCCACCTCACGGGCATCACCCCTGCGCTCTCTCCCTCGTGTCTGGCGGTCACGCAGGAGGCGGTGCAACGGGCAAAAGAAGCCGGTGTGGCGGTGAGCTTTGACATCAACTACCGGGCCAAGCTCTGGTCCGAAGCCAGAGCCGCCGAAGTGCTCACCTCCTTGATCCAGGGCGTGGATATCCTCTCGTGCGGTCAGGGGGACGCCGCCCGTCTCTTTGGCGCCACCGGCTCGCCGCAGGAGATCATCCGCAAGCTAGCGGACATCAGCCGGGCGAAGACCGTGGTCACCTCGCTTGCCGACGAAGGGGTCATGGCCTGGGACGGCAAAGAGTTTTATCACGCCCCGGCACGCCCGGTGCAGATCGTGGACCGGCTCGGTGCGGGCGATGCGCTGGCGGCGGGTGTCATCCACGGCTGGCTCGACGGTGACCTGGCCAGGGGGCTCGAATACGGTACGGCGCTGGCTGCCATCTGCCTGAGCCTGCACGGAGATGTGGTAGTCACCACGCCGGAGGAGGTTGCGGCGGTGATGCAGAGCAGCAGCGGCGGTCTAAACCGGTAACTAGGATTGCGCTGGCTCCTTATAAGTAGGTATGGATCATAAAGATGGACTAGCCGGGTAAAACAGCAGCAACACAGAGGACACCGAGATTTCACAGAGAACACAGAGGTTTTCTTGGTGTCCTCTGTGTTGCTGCTGTGCGCTCTGTATTGCTGTTTTGCCTTGTCTCGAGGTCAGGTTCTGATTTAGGCGCTGCTGATCAGCGGGGGACGATCATGTCTGGTACGACGATACTCTGTCTCGCCAGCTACTTCAAGGGCGGGCGCTTCTTAGAAGAGTGCAAACGGCTGGGCGGCCACACGATCCTGTTGACGACAGAGAAGCTGAAAGACGAAGCGTGGCCGTACGAAGCCATCGACGAGCGCTTTTTGCTGCCAGAGCTGAACACCCAGCCGGATATCACCTACGCCGTCAGCTACCTGGCGCGCGAGCGCGAGATCGACCGCATCGTCGCCCTGGACGATTACGACGTAGAGACGGCCGCCGCGCTGCGCGAACATTTGCGGCTGCCGGGCATGGGCGAAAGTAGGGCGCGCTTCTTTCGCGACAAGCTCGCCATGCGTATCCAGGCCAGCAGCGCGGGCATCCTGGTGCCCGACTTTGTCCCCATACTGAATTATGGCCGCATTCGCTCGTTTATGGAGCGCGTGCCGCCACCCTGGGTGCTGAAACCCCGCTCGGAAGCCAGCTCTATGGGCATCAAAAAGCTCCACTATGCGGATGAACTCTGGCCGCTGCTTGACCAGCTTGGCGACCGCCAGTCGTTTTACGTGCTAGAGCGGTTTGTACCAGGCGACGTCTTTCACGTAGATTCGATTGTTATCGATGGCAACGTACAGTTTGCCGCTGTTAGCCGTTATGGCCTACCCCCGATGACCGTCTATCATGGCGGCGGTGTCTTTGTCACCGGCACGATCCCCTATGGCTCGGAGGAGGACAGGGCGCTCCAGACGGCCAACCGTGCCGTGATCACGGCTTTAGGCATGAAACGAGGCGTCACCCATGCCGAGTTTATCCGCAGCCAGGAGGAGGGCCGGTTCTACTTTTTGGAGATCGCCGCCCGCGTTGGCGGCGCCGGCATCGACCTGATGGTGGAGCACGCCACCGGCGCCAATCTATGGGCCGAATGGGCCAGGCTCGAAGTCGCAGCCGTGCGGAGCCAACGGTATGAGCTGCCACCCCTGCGCCAACAGTACGCCGCGCTCATCGTCTCGCTGGCGCGCCAGGAATGGCCCGACACCTCGGCCTACGCCCACCCAGAGGTCGTCTGGCGGCTTAGCAAGAAGCATCACGTTGGCCTCATTCTCGCCTCGCCCGATCATGAGCAGATTCAGGCGCTCATCGGCGACTATGTCCCGCGCATCGCCGCCGATTTCACTGCCTCCGCGCCACCGTTGGAACAGGCGCCGGCGTGATACGCAATCTGTACTGCGTGGTGTGAATATGGTTTGTCCCAGGCGTTTATGATTTCGCTATCATCTACTATCTGAAGATCAACCCAAAGGAACCAAATGATGACCCACCACCTCACTGCCGCCCAGTGGCAACAATACCGCCAGGATGGCTACTTACGTCTCGGCAAAGTGTTGAGCGACGAGGAACTGAGTGCACTCCAACAGCGCATCGACGACATCATGCTCGGCACGGCGCCTGTCCCCTACGAGCGCATGATGATGCAAATCGACAGCCTCACCGGCCAGGTCGCCGACGCCGGGCCACAGACCAAAGGGCACAAGGGCGCCACGCTCAACTATCGCAAGATTCAGGACCTTGAGTTCGACTCGCTTTTTCTAGCCTGCATGCAAAAACCGCTCTTCCGTGAAATTTGCGCCGAAGTCTACGGCGAGAGCACGCCGGTCGCCTGCTTCCGCGCCATGTTTATGAACAAACCGGCGCGCCACGGCAGCTTTCTGGGCTGGCACCAGGATCGCTGGACCGACCTCGACCGCGACCCGCAAATCACCATCTGGATCGCGCTCGACCCGGCCACAGTGGCCAACGGCTGTGTGCAGATCATCCCCGGCTCGCACCACACGCTGCTCAACCCGGAAGATCCGTCCGGTTTTCTGCGCCGGGACCAGGCCGATGCGCTGCTGGCGCAAAACCAGCCCGTTTTTCTGGAACTCGAAGCTGGCGAGGCGGTGCTGCTTCACAACTGGCTGCTCCACGCCTCGGAAGTCAACCACACCGACATCCCCCGCCGCGCCTTTAGCATTTGCTATATGGACGCCAACACGAAGTCGAAACGAGGGGCAACCTTTTCGCTGATCTTTGGCGAAGGGGCGCTGGAGCCAGAAACAGCATAGCAACACAGAGCACACAGAGGAATTGGAGGAAAAGCCCTCCGTGTTCTCCGTGTCTCCTCTGTGTGCTCTGTGTTCCTGCTGTTTTAGGAGTATCATGACTAGAAAAATCACCGTCGGCGCGGCGCAGTTTGGGCCGGTGCATCGGACAGAAACAAGACAAGCGGTCGTCAAGCGGCTGGTTGCGCTCTTGCGCGAGGGGCACGCCCGCGGCTGCGATCTGGTCGTCTTCACCGAGGTGGCGCTCACGGCCTTCTTCCCCCACTGGCACATGACTGATGAGGCCGAGATCGACGCCTATTTCGAGCGCGAGATGCCTTCACCCGTAACGCAGCCGCTCTTTGATGAAGCGGCGCGGTTGCAGGTCGGCTTTCATCTGGGGCATGCCGAACTCGTCTGGGAACAGGGCGAGAAACGCCATTACAACACGGCCATCCTGGTCAACAAGCACGGCCAGGTCCTGGGCAAGTATCGCAAAATCCATCTGCCCGGTTACGATTGCTACCAGCCGGGCCAACCGTTCCAAAACCTGGAAAAGCTCTATTTCGATGTCGGCAACCTCGGCTTTCGCACCTGGAACGCCTTTGGCGGGGTGATGGGCATCTGTATCTGCAACGACCGCCGTTGGCCCGAAACCTACCGCACATTGGCGCTGCAAGGGGCAGAGATGGTCGTTTTGGGCTACAACACACCGCTCCACAACCCGGCGCTGCCCGCCAGCGACCCGCTTGCCAACTTCCACAACCATCTCTGTATGCAGGCCGGCGCCTATCAAAATGCGCTGTGGGTGGTGGGCGCCGCCAAAGCCGGGCTGGAAGAGGGCGTCATGCAGATCGGTCAGAGTTGCATCATCGCCCCTACCGGCGAGATCGTCGCCATGGCCTCAACGCTGGAAGATGAACTCGTGGTCGCCCGCTGTGACCTCGACCTGGCGCAACTCTACCGGAAAAAACTCTGGAACTTCGCCCGCAATCGCCGTGTGGAGCACTATGGTCTGATCACCCAGCAATTAACACCATCCGCAGATGACGCAGATTGATAACAGCAGGATGGACACCTGAAAAGTCTGTTGGACAGGGCAACAACTGCCCCAAGTCAAGAAAAAATCTGCGCAATCCGCGTCATCTGTGGATTGATTTTATCCTTTATCAGATTATCAGAGGAATCAGCATGAGTCAGGAACCAATCTACCTGCTTGTCCGCGCCGATGATATCGGCTTCTCCCATGCCGCCAACGAAGCCTGTATGGATGTCTTCACCCACGGTATCTGCCGCTCCGTCGAACTGATGGCCCCCGGCCCCTGGTTTCCCGAGGCCGTCCGCCTGCTCAAAGCACGGCCGCAGTACGATGTAGGTGTCCACCTCACACTGACCTGCGAGTGGGATAACCTCAAGTGGCGACCGCTCACCGGGGCCAGTAGCTTGACCAACCCGAATGGCTATTTCTATCGCGCCTTCCGCAAGAGCGACCACTACCCGGACGAGATCACCCTCGAGGCGAGCGACTGGACGCCCGCCGATCTGGAGCGAGAGGCGCGCGCCCAGATCGAGTTGATCCGCAAGCATATTCCCTGGGTCAGCCACCTGACCACCCACATGGGCGGGCTGCGCGATGATCCAAACTTTCAAGGCGTGGTGGATCGGCTGGCCGCCGAATATGATCTGGCGGTCGATATACGTGCCCAGGGTTTTGAACGCTTCCGCGGCTTTGGCGAGAACAGCCAGGCCCTCTCGCCGGCGGAGAAGGTGGCGACCTTGCGCCAAAACCTGGAGTCGCTACCTCCCGGACGGTGGATCTTTGTCGACCACCCAGCCTACGATACGCCTGAAACGCGCGCCATCCACCACATCGGCTACGAGGGCGTCGCCGCCGACCGCCAGGGTGTGGTCGAGGCCTGGACCGACGCCGAAGTCAAGGCGATTATCGCTCGCCGCAGCATCCGGCTGGTGAGTTACGCGGATGTGCGGCAGGGCCGGCTTTAATTAGTGCGATGCACCCCCAGAATGCATCGCAACTTGAGGCAACTTCCCATGCAGGTGCATCGCACGCCTTGCGAGCAACGCACCGATCCCGAATCGCCCTCTAGCGTAAGGAGAGAACAGCGAGATGGACTATGTTACCTTTGGCCGCACCGGTCTCCAGGTCAGCGTGATGGGGCTGGGCTGTGGCGGGCCGAGCCGCATCGGGCAGAGCAGCGGCCAGGACGAAGCGGCGTCCATTGCTATCGTGCGCCAGGCGCTCGACGCTGGGGTCAACTTTATCGACACCGCCGAAGCATACCGCACCGAGACGATGGTCGGCGCGGCGCTGGCCGGCGTAGACCGCAGCAAGGTGGTGATCTCCACCAAAAAGAGCTACCGCAAGGAGATCATCCCGGCGCTGGTCCGTCAAGGGCTGGAAGAGAGCCTGCGCCGGCTGCGCACCGACTATGTAGACATCTACAACCTGCACGGCGTCAGCCCTGCCGATTATCGCTGGCTGCGCGATGAAATTTTGCCCACCTTTTTCCAACTGCGCGACGAAGGCAAAATCCGCTTTATCGGCGTCTCGGAGATGTTCAACGACGACAAGACCCACCAGATGCTGGTCGACTCGCTGCCCGACGACGTGTGGGACGTGGTCATGGTCGGCTTCAACATCCTCAACCAGACCGCCCGCGACAAAGTCTTTGCGCAGACGCAGGCGCAGAACGTGGCGGTGCAGATCATGTTCGCCGTGCGCCGCGCCCTGAGCCAGCGTGACAAGCTGGTAGAGGCGTTGCAGATCCTCATCGACGCGGGCCAACTCGATCCGGCGGAAGTCGATCTCAACAACCCGCTCGGTTTTGTGCTTGAAGAATCCGATGCCGCCAGCCTGGTCGATGCCGCCTATCGCTTCTGCCGCTACGAGCCGGGGGTGCATGTAGTGCTCTCCGGCACGGGTAACCCGGCCCATCTCCAGGCCAACATCGAGTCGCTCAGCCGCCCACCGCTGCCCGAACCGGTGGTGCAGAAGCTGCGCTATATTTTCCGCAACGCCAGCGCGGTGACAGGCCAGTAAGGTGGCAGATGATGGGCGCAAGGATAGCATAGAGCGGGCATTCATGCTATACTGTTCACGGGCCCTATCAACGAGTGTCCTCAAATCATACTTTGTGAACAGGGTTCGCAAACCTGCAAATCGCGCAAGCACGAACTGGCGCATGACCTCCGTGAAGGTGATGGAGATGCTGATGGTGAGAGAATGGGAAGCACTCGATGCAGTTGAGCGCCACCCGGATAAACTTGGTGGCGTCTGGGTGTTTCGAGGTACAAGAGTGCCGGTGTCGGCTCTTTTCGAGAATTTGCGAGATGGAGCGTCAATCGAGCAATTCTTAGAATGGTTCCCTGGGGTCAAACGATCACAGGTGGAAGCAATACTGAATTACGAGATCGCAGTGCTAGCTGAGCCTGCGTAACGTGAAGATTCTCTTTGATCAGGGAACGCCTGTCCCCCTGCGCCGTCACCTTCCGGGTCACACGATTTAGACGGTCTATGAGCAGGGATGGTCCATGTTGGCGAATGGAGAGTTGCTGGCTGTGGCGGAACAAGCAGGCTATGAGCTGCTGATCACCACCGATCAGAGTCTCCGCTATCAGCAGAATCTCACGAATCGCCAGTTGGCAATTCTTGTTCTCTTATCCACCTCGTGGCCGCGAATGCGCTTGCACGTTGATAGCATTCGAACTCAAGTCGATAAAATGGTCACTGGCGAGTACGCAGAAATCCCGATTTGAGCTGTACAACAAGGCCTGCAACACGACTTTTCATGCTCAGGGATCGCTGAGCTGCACTTATCTTCCGTAGACCGTAGTGAGTCACAAATGAACAATCCCTCTGCCGCGGGCGGCTATGGCCGGTTGCTGGCGACTTACCTTGGCCCGCAGCGGGGTCGAGTGATCTTCCTGGCGGGCCTGGTCTTGCTGACCATTGCGCTGCAACTGGTCAACCCGCAGATCATCCGCTACTTTCTCGACAGTTTGCAGACTGGCGGGCAACTGCGCCAGTTGTTGGGGGCCGCCGCGCTCTTTATGAGCATCACCATTGCCCACCAACTGGTCCTGCTGGGCGCCACCTATGTGGGTGAACTGGTTGGGTGGACGGCAACCAACGCGCTACGTGTCGACCTGGCCCGCCACTGTCTGCGGCTCGACCTCTCCTTTCATAAGGCGCACACGCCGGGCGAACTGATCGAGCGGGTCGATGGCGATGTCAACGAACTGGCCAACTTTTTCTCACGCATGATCCTGACGCTGGTGGGCAATGGGTTGCTCCTGGTTGGTGTGATTGTCTTGCTCTGGCGCGAAAGCTGGCAGATCGGCCTGGGGATCACGCTGGTGGCGTTGGTCAGCGTGCTGATCATCAATGTGCTGCGCAAACGCATCATCCCCCGCTGGGAGCGGCTGCGCGGGGCCGATGCCGACCTCTTTGGCTTTTTGGAAGAGCGGCTCAACGGCACCGAAGACATTCAGACCAGTGGCGCCAAAGGCTATATGCTGGGCGGGCTGGACCGTCTGCTGCGCCGGCGCTGGCGGGCCGCACAACACGCCCTGCACCTGGACGCCTGGATCATCCCCACGCCGATCTGGGTCTTTGCCCTGGCCTACGCCGCGGCGCATCTGGCCAGCGGCCGGCTCTTTCTGGCGGGTGAACTGACCATCGGCACTGTGTACGTGATCTTCTACTATATCGGGCTGGTGGAAGGGCCGCTCTGGCAGACGGTGGATATGGTGGACCAGCTCCAACGCGCCACGGCTGCGCTCAACCGCATCATCAAACTGCGCCAGGTCGAGGCTACGCTCCACGACGGCGAGGGGGTGATCCTACCGGCAGGGCCGCTGGCGGTCACCTTTGACCAGGTCTCGTTTCAGTATCACGATGCGGAACCGCTCTCCATGCGGGGGGAGGCCACGGCAGGGAAAGCTGCTTACGATAGGGCCGGTGACGAGGCGGTAGATGAGACAGTGGATGAGGCTGAAGCGCAAGAGGTGGTCCTCTCCGGCCTTTCGTTCCGCCTGGGGCCGGGCACGATCCTGGGTTTGTTGGGGCGCACGGGCAGCGGCAAATCGACTCTGAGCAAGCTGCTCTTTCGTTTCTATGACCCCACCGCCGGCAGCATCCGCCTGGGGACGCCAGGCGCCATGTACGATCTGCGCCAGGCGCGGCGCAGCGACTTGCAGGGGCGCATTGGCATGGTCACGCAGGATGTCCAGCTCTTTCACGCCAGCGTGCGCGACAACCTGACCCTCTTTGACCGGCGCATCCCCGATGAACGAATTCGCACCGTGTTGGAAGAGGTCGGGTTGTCCACGTGGTTGGAGAGCCTGCCCGACGGTCTGGACACTGAGTTGAGCGGCGACGACAGCAATCTCTCGGCGGGTGAGGCGCAACTGCTGGCCTTTACCCGCGTCTTCCTGGCCGACCCAGGTCTGGTCATCCTCGACGAAGCCTCGTCCCGGCTGGACCCGGCTACCGAGCAACGCATCGAAGCGGCGCTCAACCGGCTGCTGGCGGGGGCGCACGGGGCGCGCACCTGCATTATCATCGCTCACCGGCTGGCGACCGTCCAGCGCGCCGACATGATCCTGATCCTGGAGGAGGGGCGCATCCTCGAATATGGTCCGCGGATTGCGCTGGCGGCAGACCCGAACAGCCACTTCTCACGATTGCTGCAAACCGGGTTGGAAGAGGTATTTGCATGAGCGTTGTCGACACATACCGCCACCTGTTTCGCCTGATCCGCTTCCAATGGATCAACTGGCTGATGGACATGGGGGGCTTTGGCTTCCGGCTGGCCATGATCCCGTTGGTGGGGCTGGTATTGCGCGGTTTCTTCAATTCCCTGACGGGTGAACCTGGCGCGCAAATTGGGATAGTCGAGGCCGCGCTTTACCAACTATTGCTTGGCGCGCTGGCGCTGGGCGGGATCGTCATCGCCCTCTATGGCAACTTTGCCTACCGCTACCACAGCATGGCCCTGATGATCCGCAACATGTTTAACCGTATCCTCGACCTGCCGGGCGCGGTCGCCCTGCCGCTGACCGCCGAGGGGCGTCCCCAGGCGACAGGCCAGGTGATCAGTACGTTGCGCGATGACACCAATGAAGTCAGCCACATGATGATCCGTGTGCTCGACACATTTGCCTCTGGCGTCGCCTCGATCCTCTCGCTGGTGATCATGTGGCGGATCAACCCGTGGATCACGGTAGGGACCTTTGGCCCGCTGGCGCTCATCGTCATCGGGGTACAGTGGCTGAGCAACGTCGTCAAGCGGACGCGGCAGCAAAGCCGCGAAGCGACCAGCCGTGTCACGGGTCTCATCGGCGACATGTTCAACAGCACGCAGGCCATCAAAGTGGCCCATGCCGAGGAGCGCATCATCGATTACTTTGCCAGGCTCAACGACCGGCGGCGGGCGGTGATGGTCAAAGACAGGCTGCTCACCCAGTTGGTCGATACGCTCGGTGGCAGCGCCACCGCCATCGGCACCGGGCTGATCTTACTGTTGGCAGCGCAGGCCATGACCGGCAACGCCTTTACCATCGGCGACTTTGCCCTCTTTACCACCAATATCTGGACCGTTACCTTCTGGATGCGCGTCGTCGGCAATGTCATCACCCATTCGTACCAGATCGGTGTTTCGTTCCAGCGCATGGAGAAGTTGATGCAGGGCGCACCCCCAGCCGCGGTGACCACCCCCCATCCGCTCTATGTGGAAGATGACTCCCCCACAACATCTCCCCTCCTCAAGCGCCCTGCTGACCGGCTGGAACAGCTGCGCGTGGCCGGTCTGAGCTATCGCTATCCGGAAGCGGTCGAAGCTGGCGAAACATCGTTGGCCCTGAGCGCCAAACCTGCCGCGGTCGTAGGCGGTAATAGTACGAGAGACGACGGTATTCCCACTGACGCTGTGGCTGGCGGTGGGGGCGGCATCGAAGCCATCGACCTGGAACTGGTGCGAGGCTCCTTTACTGTCATCACTGGGCAGATCGGGTCGGGCAAGACCACGCTGCTCAAGACGCTGTTGGGCCTCTTGCCGGCCCAGTCAGGCGAGATTTTCTGGAATAGAGAGCTGGTCAGTGACCCGGCCACCTTTTTTGTCCCGCCACGCTGCGCCTACACCGGCCAGGTTCCTCGCCTCTTTAGCGAGCCGCTGCGCGATAATATCCTGCTAGGGCTGCCGGAAGAACAGGTCGATCTGCCGGGCGCCATCCACCAGGCGGTGTTGGAGCGTGACTTGGCGGCCATGCCGGAGGGGCTGGACACGATGGTGGGGTCGCGCGGGGTACGGCTGTCGGGCGGGCAGATCCAGCGCACGGCGGCAGCGCGCATGTTTGTGCGCGCTGCCGAGTTGCTGGTCTTCGACGACCTCTCCAGCGCGCTCGATGTGGAGACCGAACGGCTGCTCTGGGAGCGGGTCTTTGCTGAGCGCGACGCCGAGCGCGATACTCCCACCTGTCTGGTCGTCTCGCACCGGCGACGGGTGCTGCGCCGGGCCGACCAGGTGATCGTGCTCAAAGATGGGCGCATTGTCGCACGCGGCAAACTGGATGATCTGTTGGAAGAGAGCGAAGAGATGCAGCGCCTGTGGCACGGGGAGTTTGGGGGGTGATAGTACTGTCCTGACGACGTTTGCTCTGTTTTGAGAAGAGTTTGATGGACTGTGGCTCCCGAAGCCGCCCTACACCCATGCGACAATTTCGACAGTGCAGCGCCCAAACAGGGTGTCCAATAGGAAATCGTCAAGAGCAGCGGGTTTGTCCAGCCCGGATTGGTGTGCGGATAAACCCGCTGCTCTTGTCTTACCTCCTTACGCCAGCGCGTTCAACACTTTATTCACACCCTCGATGGTCTCTTCCACATCCTCATTGGTGAGCAGCGGGCTGACGTTGAGGTGGACGGCGCGGCCCAGCAGGTCGAGGCTGCGCGGGCACATGTCGTGGTCATACTCGATCTTGCGGTTGGCCCACCGCCACGGGTCGCCCCCGGCAGACCAGCCACGCTGGGCCAGGATCGGCTCCCAGTGGGCATAGACGTGATAGTCGCGCTTGTGGCGGCGATAGAGGTCGCCGGCGCCAATGTTCTCTGCCCTGAGCGCCTCGATGACCCGGTCACCGGTCTCTACGCTGTCGACAAAGAAGACGGTACAGATGGCGGTGTCGCCGGCCTCGTCGTTCTCGGCGCGGAAGGTGATACCTTTGCGCTGCGTCACGTCGGCCAGCCCTTCTTTGATCATGCGTTTGCGGGCGCGCATGTTGTCGAGCAGCCAGTCCAACCGGCGCAACTGCACCAGGTTGACCGCGGCCAGCAATTCGGGCATGCGGAAATTGATGCCGCACAGCTCGTCGACCACAGGGTTCTTGCGGCTCTCGCCACCGATCACATCGTGGAACATCTCGGCTCGCTGCCAGACGACCCGGTCGTCGGTCAGCACCATGCCGCCCTCGCCCGAGGTGAGCATCTTGTTGAACTGGAAGCTATAGCAGCCCACGTCGCCAATTGCGCCGCACCATTGGCCCTTGAAGGTGGCGCCGTTGGCCTGCGCCGTGTCCTCCACTACCTTGAGGTTGTGTTTGCGCGCCACAGCCATGATGGCGTCCATATTGGCGGGCGCCCCACGCATGTGGACAGGGATGATCGCTTTGGTGTAGGGGGTGATCTTCTGTTCCACATCGGCGGCGTCCATGAGCAGCGATTCATCGACCTCGCAGACAATGGGGACGGCGCCCACCGCGATCACGGCGCCGGCAGTGGCGATCCAGGTGAAAGCGGGGACGATCACCTCGTCGCCCGGCCCGATGCCCAGACCGTGGAGCGCACAGACCAGCGACGCCGTGCCCGAGGTCACGGCCAATGCGTACTTCTTGCCTCGTTGGGCGGCGTAGGCTTGCTCCAACTCGGCCACCTTGGAGGTTGTATTGCCGGGGCCGTAGTAGCGAAAGAGCCGCTTGGAGCGCAGCACTTCGAGCACCGCCGCCTCTTCTTCATGGTCGATCATCATCCCGCCAGGGTACATGGGTGGGTCGGGCTGCTGCTTGGCCGGCGCACCGCCGTGGATGGCAAGGGCTTGGCTGGACATGCTAGTTCTCCTTCACGTAGTTTGTTCTGACATTCATTCGATAAGTCACACGGTTGTCGCTGTGGAGTCAAATCACAGAAGGATTCGTCTCGATCATCCACAAGAGAAAGTCTACATCATTATACCAGATTGACCCACTGACCAAGAGCAGATTTGCCGTTCGGGGTGCGTCCAGGATTGGCGCGAGCACTTAGCAGCGCAAGCATTCCGGGAAAGGGCCGGCCCTACTTGGTCTGACCGGCGTGTCTCCGGCCCCGGGTGCCCTCTGGGCGCGGAATGCGGGTTACTGCGGGCAAGCTGCCATCTTGCCCTACTCGCCCCCCATTTCGGACGCCATCCTGCCATCTGGAACATTTGCGGAGGACGACTCGTTCTCTCTCAGAAGTGAGTCGGGCATAGCCTATTTTGGCTGGTGGGATCGCCCCACGGGAGCGCCATCAATCAATCGGTATACCCAGTTTAGTTGACATTTTGCTCGGTTCGATCAGGGGGCATTCGTGCATTGCCCTTATGGCTGAGCCGGCTGAAAGGTCAACAGGACCTAAACCTGTACAGAAAGTTTTACTAACATGACCAAAGCAAATCGTTGGTTTGCCATGTTCTTCAATCTCTTGTTGTTCGCCGGCTGTAGTGCTCAGCCGCCGGTCGAACAAGCGACGGCGACACCGGCGCCGCCTGTGACCGTGGCCACCGCAACGCCGGCACAACCCGTCGCTGCGGCTACGGCAACAGCACTGCCCGACCCATCGGCCTTGTGCCCAACCGCAACGGAAGGTACAACCCTGTATGTCAGTGTGGAGAATGGCTTCTGTTTTCTCTACCCTACTCATTTGATGCTGGGCGCTGATCAGTTCCGCCCGGATGAGGTCGTTCATCTGGTGGGCGAGCCGGCGGATCCGAACGCGCTGGAGACGGTCGCCGTGAACCTGACTGTGGCCTACAACGGCCCGGCTGATGGACTGGACAGCGCACAATACGCCAACACCTGGCTCGATCTCAACGCCCAGGGGATGGGGTTCAACGCTCCAGGGATAGAGCCGCAGCAAGAATCCACGACTATCGGCGGCCAACCGGGTGTTCTCATCAACGATTTGCCCGCTATGTTTCCCCAACGCGGTCTATTCCTCGTGGTCAACGGCGTCAAGTATCTGATCACCTTGCAGCCGCGACCAGAAGCGATAGCCGAACTGGCGGAAGAGGCCACCCAGGCGTGGGATACCGTAACAGCATCGCTCACTTTCTTCCCACCGCAAAACGAGCGCACGGTTGTCCGCCCTGCTGATGTGTGTCCCACAGCCACAGCCGACAGCACGCTCTGGGTCAATCTGCTAGGTGGCTATTGTTTGCTCCACCCCGCGACATTTGCGCCGGACCCAACCTTTCCCAGCACCATTGTCGGCGGGCCAGATCTGGGTGCAGTGGAAGGTTTTGAACACGTGCGGTCGTCGCTCGGCGTCGGCTACTACGAACTTGGCGACCAGACCCCTGAACAAGCACTCCGGCCCGTGAGCGAGCAGATCGACCCGAATTCGGTGATGGCCACCACAATCAATGGCTATCCGGCCGTGGTGTATGACTTTATTGGGGGGCCATGGCGGCAACGGAGTGCACAGATTGTGGTGGATGATCTAGTTTACACCTTTGTCGCCCAGCCGTGGGATGTTGAGAAGTTCCCACAAGCGCTGCCCGATGTGGAACGGCTGTGGAACATGGCGAGCGAGTCGATTGCGTTTTTTGACCCGTGGCGCTAAGCCCGCCAGCCACATAAATCCCAGGCAATAGCGAGTGACGAGTGTACTCGTCACTCGCTACCCATCGAGCCGGCGCTGGCCCCACCCATTCCAGTGTGTCACCTCGCGGGCGGGGATGCGCGCGGCGGGACGAAAGTCATCGCCGGTGAAGTAGGCGACAGGCAGCAGCGCCGCCTGGGTAATGTTGTCCGGGATGCCGAGCAGTTCCGCCGCCTCCTTTTCGTAAGGCAGGTGGAGCGTCGTCCACGCCGAGCCGAGGCCACGGGCGCGTAGGGCCAACATGAGCGACCATGTGGCCGGCAGGATCGAGCCGTAATGCGCCGCCTGAGTAAAAGGCGGACTGGTCTCCACCCGGCCCTCAATGCAGGGGATGATATGCACCGGGACCTCGTGGAAATGTTTGGCCAGATAGGCGGCGGAGCTGGTCACCTTGCGCATGGTGCTGGCGCTAGGCGCATAGGGCCGCGGGTCGGGGGCTGCCTGGGCGCGACCGCGCAGGTAAGTGTCGAAGGCGCGGCGGTAGAGCTCGGCCAATCCCATCCGCTTCTCTGGGTCAGTCACCACCACAAAGTGCCACGGCTGGCGATTGGAACCGCTGGGCGCCTGGGTGGCGATCTCGATACAGCGTTCGATGACTTCCGGTTCGACGGGCCGGGTAAAATCGAGCCGTTTGCGCACCGAGCGCGTTGTCGTCAACAGATGATCGACGACCGCCAGGTTTTCGCTGGTGGCAAGATTCATGGCGTGTGATCTCCTTGTGGCTATCGATTAGGCTGCTCAAGGCAGCCAGAACGCGAGGCGTCAGACCGTAGCGGCCGCGCTGCGCCGCAGATGGAGCGCCTCGCGGAAGGTCACCAGCCGGCGCTGTTCCTCATCCCACAGAACCAGCCAGACTGTTTTCAAGCTGCTGAGCGGTGTAAGATGGACAACCCGTTGGAGCACCGGGTTCTCTTCATGACAATCCTGTAGATTGTAATTGGGGATACGCGGGCTCAGGTGGTGGATGTGGTGAAAGCCAATATTGCCGGTGAACCATTGCAGCAGCCGCGGCAACTGGTAGTAGGAGCTGCCGTGCATGGCGGCCAGGGTGTAATCCCACTGGGGTGTATGTTCCCAGTAGGTGCGTTCAAACTGGTGCTGCACATAGAAAAGCCAGGTGCCGACGCTGCCGGCGATCACAACCACCGGCAACTGAATCATCAACACAGCGCCAAAACCGACGAGAGCAGCGGCCGCAGCCACCCACCCGGCGATAGCCAGATTGGTCCACCAGACGGAGGCTCTTTCGCCGTTGCGCCAGTTCGCTTCGCCCCCAAAAGGAAGGCGGGTTAGCAAGACAAAGTTGACCGTCGGTGCGACGCCAAAGAGAAAAATCGGATTGCGGAAGACGCGATAAGCGACGCGCTTCCACCAGGGGGCCCGCCAGTATTCCTCCACCGTCATCGTCCAAACGTCGCCGATGCCTCGCTCTTCGAGTTCGGCGTGATGGGCATGGTGGATAGCGTGGCTGCGCCGCCAAAACCGGTAGGGGATCATGGTCAAGACGCCGCAAATGATGCCCACCGTATCGTTTGCCCGTCTCGCTTTGAAAAACGAGCCGTGACCGCAATCATGTTGGATGATAAAGATCCGTACCAAAAAACCTGCCGCGGGGAAAGCCAACAATAAGGTAAGCCAGTAACTAACGGAAAGGCTCCCATACATCAGGAGCCAACAGAGGAAAAGACCGCCAAACGAATTCACAATCTGCCAGACGCCCTTGCGTGTGTCCGGCTGCTGATACTTGGCAACCAACGTGCGCCAACCGGCGTAGGCATCCGGCCCCGAACGAGGATGTATTTCCATCTAGATTTTGCTTCTTCCGATGATATTGTGGACAAGCGCCAATGCGCACCCACGCCAAAACTGACACAACGTGTCCGGCCTGCGGGAGCGAACGCCATCTATCTACACAGCGCTGCTCCGCGGGTGGCAGCCCACTATACCACCGCCCCCCCTAGGACGCAAACCTCATACTGGTTACGGACGTAAGCTTAATTACTCGCCCCCTTGCACGGCGATCTTGATCACAACCTCGCCGCCCAGCCGGTAAGTGCCGTTGAGCGCATCAAAACCCTTGCCAATATCCTCCAGCGGCAGGACATGGCTCACCATCTCGGCGAAAGGATATTCGTTGCGTTCCAGCAACGGCAGCCCGCGGATAAAGTGTTCCGAGCGGCTGCCCCAGATGGCTTCGACGCGCATATTGCGGCGCATCATCAACTGGTTGACGTTGAGCGAAACCGGCCCCATGTCCACAAAGTTGCCCACCTCGACAAAGGTCCCATCGCGACGCACATAGGCCAGCCCTTCGGGGATAGCCGAGAGAAAACCGGCGCACTCGAAGACAACGTGGGCGCCCCCGTTTTGCGGCGTCTCGGCCATGACCAGCTCGCGCCTTTCCTCTGGTGTGCGTACGGTTTCGACATCGATGGTCACATCGGCGCCCATGCGTTTTGCCAGCTCTAGCCGCTTGGCCGGCCCGCCGATGACGATGATCTTGGCGGCGCCGCTCATGCGGGCGCAGACCAGCGTCACCAGCCCGATGGCGCCCGAGCCTTGCACTACTACCGTGTCACCCAGCTGGACCCGCCCGCGCATAACGGCGTGGACGCCCACCGTGAACGGCTCGGTGAGCACAGCCACCTCCGGCGGCAGGTCGGTCTTGAGCACGCAGGTATCGGGATAGGCCAGGTAGATATATTCGCCAAAGCCGCCGGTAAAGTGGGGCGCAACATCGGGGTTGGTCTTGAACCCGTAGGCTCCGTGCGGTGTGCCCGGCTGGAAGATGACCCGGTCACCCTCGCGTAACGGGTTGCCGACCGCGTCTTTGGTCACCTCCTTGCCCGTCGCTTCGATGATGCCGACATTCTCGTGGCCCAATGCCATCTCGCCCTGGATGCCGTTCTGCCACATGTGCAGATCGGTGCCGCAGATGCCGGCCAACTCCTGGCGCAGCACCACGCCGTGGGGAGCGGGGTCGGGCACGGGGTATTCGCGTACTTCAAAAGTCTGGCCGTGAGCGACCACGGCGCGTCCGAAACGGGTCATGGTGGTTCCTCCCTTGCTAATGGGTAATCGGTAATCGGTAATCGGTAATCGGTAAGTTGTGCGTCTGCGTACCCATTACCGATTACCGATTACCGATTACTACTTATCAACCTGCATCGCCAGCGACCGATACCGCTGTGTCCAGTGCCAGCTCTCACTACCGGCGATGAGTGGCCGATAAACTTCGGGGAGTGTGTCGATAAATTCCTGGCTTGGCTCCTGCCCTGGCCAGGCGCGGAACATGGGCGGGGTGTAGCCGCCAATGAGGATCACGCGCTCTTTGTCGCTGCGCAGTTGGCCGGTGGCGTGGACAAGCGACTCGGCAAAGAGCAGCGTAGAGCCAGCCGGCGCGATGACCTGGTGGATGAGCGACGGGTCTTCGTAGGCGCAGGCGATGATCTGCTCCTGCGGCGCCTTCACCTTGTGGCTGCCGGCGATGACCACCGTGCCGCCGTCGTCGGGACCGAGCTCCGTCAGGTTGGTCAGCGTCTTGACAAAATTGCAGTGGAAGAGTCCATTTTCAGTATAGGTGCCAAATTCGGGCCGCGTGCCGGTGTGGAAGCCATAGCGGGCGGGTGCGCTGGGGTCGAAATTCGGGTCGCGTGAGTTGATGATTGCTTCGGACTCTTCCAGCCGCACGCTGCCACCCACCAGCTCTTCGGCCATGCCCACCAGCCGCGGGTGGGTCAGATAGTCAAAGATCGCCGGGTCGGTCTCCAGGATATGGGCAAAGTGCATGTGGTGGGGCAGATACTTGGAGAGCCGGCAGTTGCGCACGACCGCGTTGGCCGGGTCGCCCGTGGCGAGAAAATCGCGCTTGAGCCGGTACATCGCCTCGAGCAGTCTGCCGACCTCGTCGGACGTTAGGGTGTTCTTGACGACAACATACCCGTAGACATCCAGGTGGTAGCGTTGGGCCGGTGTCAGCGCCGGGAAGGGATGTGAGAAGCCATTGGGTTGGCCGTTGGTGTGCATATCGCTCTCCGGGTGTTAGCGGTGGAATTGATAGAAACCCACTAAACGGGAACATCAATGGATAGCAAGACTTGGCAGCCGCTCAATTTTTCGGATTTCTGCGGCAGCCGGTGAGTGCATGGCACGATAGAGATCCCAGGCGAGTTGTAGGTTGAGCCAGAACTGGGCCTCCATACCAAACAAGCGTTCGAGGCGCAGGGCTGTATCCGGTGTAATGCTGCGCTTCCCATGCACGATCTCGTTGATGCGGGGATAGGAGACGCCAAGCCGGTCGGCGAGCTCGGTTTGGGTAATGCCCAGCGGTTCTAGAAATTCTTCCAACAACATCTCACCAGGGTGTATAGGTGGTCTATGGGTGGGGATACGCATCATTCTACCCTTTCATCCCCGTCAGCGTGATGCCCTGGATAAAGCGGCGCTGGGCGAAGAAAAAGATGACCACGATGGGCGCGGTGACCACGGTGGCGGCGGCCATCATCAGGTCCCACTGGGTGCGGTATTGGCCACGGAAGGCGGCCAGCCCCACGGCCAGCGTATATTTACGGCCATCGTTGAGGAAGATCAACGGGCCGAGAAAGTCATTCCAGCAGTAGAGAAAGGTAAAGAGCGCCACTGTGATCAGCGCCGGCTGTGTCAGCGGCAGGATCACCCGCCAGAAAATACCCCAATCGCTCGCCCCATCGATGCGCGCCGCATCCGAGAGGTCCATGGGGATGGTGAGAAAGAACTGGCGCAGCAGAAAGATAAAGAAGGGGACCCCCAGAAAATTGGGCACAATGAGCGGGTTGAAGGTGCCCACCCAGCCGATCTGTTTGAAGATGAGAAACTGCGGGATCAACGTCACCGGATAGGGGATCATCATGGTGGCGAGCGTAATCAGAAACCAGGCATCCCGCCCCCACCAGCGCAGCCGAGCAAAGGCGTAGGCCACAAACGCGCTGGAAAGCACCACGCCGATGGTAGAGAGCACGGCATAGTAAAGGCTGTTCTGCAGAAAGAGCAGAAACCTGAACGAGGGGTTGTTGAGCGCCTTGCCATAGTTGGCCCACTGGGGCGGGTCGGGCAGCCAGATGAGCGGGTAGGCAAAAATCTGCTCTTTGGGCTTGAGCGAGGTGCTGATCATCCACAACAGAGGCAGCAGAAAGGCTAGCGCCGCCGCCGCCAGGATGACAAAGACGACGCTCTGGTTGAGCCGGGTTAGCCACCGTTTGCTTTGCAGGAGATTGGCCGGGAATGCGCTCGCCGGGACGCGGATCGTTTTAGTTGCCATAGGAATACCGTTCTGCCGGTGCGTTGCACGCTTGCGTGCGATGCACCAGCGCTGCTTACTGGGGCTGCGCCCCCTCGTAGTGGACCCAACGCCGCGACGTTGCCTGGACGATGGCGGTCAGAATCAGGATGATGACAAAGAGCACAATGGCCAGGGCTGAGGCGTAGCCCATCTTGAAGTACTCAAACGCCTGGTTGTACAGATAGAGCACGTAAAAGAGCGTTGACCAGAGCGGCCCTCCCTGCGAGATGATATAGACTTGGGTAAAGATCTGCAGCGCGCCGATCAGCCCAATCACCAGGTTGAAGAAGATCGTCGGCGTCAACAGCGGCAGCGTAACGCTCCACATGCGTTGCCAACTGTTGGCCCCGTCGATCTCCGCCGCCTCGTAGAGATGCTGCGGAATATCTTGCAGCCCGGCCAGAAAGATGATGGTCGTCGGGCCGATTCCCCACAGGCTCATGAGGATAAAGGCCGGCTTGGACCAGACTTCGCTGGTCAGCCACGGCGGGCCGGGGATACCCAGCCGGGCCAGCAGGTCGTTGACCAGCCCATACTCCGGGTGCAGGATCCACGCCCAGACCACCGCCGCCGCCACCGCCGGTACAATGGAGGGCAGAAAGAAGGTGGCGCGGAAAAAGGACTGGCCGGGCGCGCGATAGTTCAGCAACATGGCAAGAAAAACGGCAAAGACCAGGCTCAGCGGCACGGAAAAAGTCGCAAAATAGAAGGTGTTGTAGAGCGCCTTCCAGAAGAGCTCATCCATCACAAACATCTCGCGGTAGTTACCCAGGCCGATCCAGCGCGGCGCCTGTAGCACTGAATACTCGGTCAGGCTGTAATAGACGGCCAGCCCGATGGGAATCACATTGAAGGCCAACAGCCCAAGCAGCCAGGGCGAAAAGAAAAGATAGCCAACAATGTTGTCGTGGATCGTCCGTCTGGAAGGACGGCGCCAACGAGTAGGTGTACGCGTCGCCGCGTTAGATCTGGAAACGGTAGTCATGTTTCCCCTGAAAATGTGAAGCCATGATTGTGACTGTTTTGTTCATCCTTTGCTATAATGGAATTCGCTCTGGCAGCAATTGAAAGGATGAACAAAATGACGCTTCAGGCAGTCCCGGTTACAATCGAAGATGGCATGGTCCGTTCAATGGATGGCTCGACCCTGCCGAGGCGTGCGCACGCTGTCCTAGTCATTCTACCCGATTCTTCATCTGACCAGACGCAGGAAGCATGGCAACTACCCTTTGACGAGTACTTCGCCCTTGTGCAAAGCCAACAGTTTGCAGGTCTAGAAGATGTGAGCGACGAAGAATTAAACGCGCTCATCCATGCAGCTCGTCAAATCTCATGATTCGAGCTACCCTTGACACAAACATCCTGTTGCGGATGGCGGCAGGTGGTGCAGGGTCACAGCTGAATCAACTATGGCATGCCCACAAGTTTGACTTGCTCCTGTCATTGGCAACACTGACCGAATTTCGCACGGTTGCCGCCTATCCTCAAGTTCAACAATATGTGCCACTTTCAATCAGCCGTGCATTTGACGATCTGCTCGTGGCAAGGGCTGTGCTCGTGCAACCTGATCTGACCTCTCCCACTTGTCGTGATCCACAAGACACAGCCCTGATTGCCACTGCCGTCGGCGGGCAGGCGGATTTCCTTATCACAGCTGATCATGACCTATTGGACGATCCCAATTTGATTGATGCGCTTGTTCAACGCCATGTGAAAGTGGTGCGCGCTGCTGAGTTTATCGCCTCCGTCATCCGCCACAACGGTTAGCCTTTCAGGCAAACCTACGCTTTCCCCAACGCCTTGTCGAGCTCGCGCTGGGCGGCGTCCTGGGCATCTTGGAGCGCCTGTTCGGGCGACTTTTGGCCGCGCACCACGGCGTCGATGGCCGCCTGCAACTGGTCGTTCCAGAAGCGGCGCGCCGGCATGGGCGGTTCAAAGTGAGAATAGCCCAGCGCATCGTTGTAGAGCTGCCAGTAGCCCCGGAACTCGTCATTGTCGGGCAGCACCTCGGGGTAGATGTCGGTCTGGTCCCGGCGCGAGACCATATCGGCAGCCACGGGCACCCACTGGGCTACGCCGTCGATGGACATGTAGGTCAGGAACTTGTAGGCGGCATCGGGGTTGGGTGAACCCACCGGCAGCACACAGGCCGAACCCTGGTTGATGCTGTCATTGCCGGCGTCGCCGCGGTAGGGCAGCGGGTGGACGCCAAAGGGCACATCGGGCGCATACTCCTGCTTGGCCGAGAGCGACCAGCTTCCCTTCCAGACCATGGCGATCTGCCCCCGGTAGAAGGGATCATCTTCGGTGTCACCGCCGCCCAAGCCCTGGCGGAAGCGCTCTAATGTCTCGCCACCGTATTGGTCAGCGTACTGTTTGACCCACTCGAACGCGGCGATATTTTCGGGTGTTGTGGCCGTGATCTGTTGCGCCGCCGCGTCGTACCATTCGCCGCCGGCGAGCCAGCCCAACAGATCGATACGGCTGCTCCACGGGATAAAGCCAACCACGCTATAGCCGTCGGCGGCGCTGCCCTGGGTGATCGCCTCGGCCGCGGCATCTACATCGGCCCAGGTAACGGGCGGCTGGTTCGGGTCGAGACCGGCTTCCTCGAAGAGCGCCTTGTTGTACCAGGCTGCATAGGTGCCGCTCTCGAAGGGCTGGGCAAAGACCTTCCCCTCCCACAAACACTCATCCCAGGCTGCCTCGAACCAATCTTCTGGCTTGACCGTACTGGAGGCGGCGATATGGTCATCCAGCGGTAGAATCCCCTCGCGCACGGCCCACTCCACCACTTCGCCACGCCCGATGATGGTAAAGTCCGGCGGGTTGCCAGCTGAGACCGCCGTCAACAGCTTGACGGACAGGTCGCCCCAGGGCACGATTAGCATCTCTACCTGGATGCCGTCGTTGTTATTGGCGTTGTAATTGTCAACAATCTGCTGCTGGAATTCACCCCAGCGGTCGGCCCAGAAGGTCCAATAGGCGATGGTGGCGCTCTCGCTGGCTGGTTGGGCGCTCTCTGCGCCGCTGTCAGATGCAGGCGCTACTGCCGGCGCACAGGCGGCTATTGCCAACCCGGCGACGCCAAACGCGGTGGCGCGCAAAAAGGTACGCCGGCTCAGCGTGTGCTTTGCATGTGCCATAGTACTGTTTCTCCCTTGTTGTGAATGCGGTTTTGGTCCAAGACAAAGACTGCGCACAGTGCAGACGAACGGCCTCACAAGCGGCATCTGCTGCGCAGTCTTCTTGTACGAATAGCCATAGTGTACTACAACGCCCGCCAACAGACAACCGGCAGAATTTCATAGGGTGCGTCCAGGATTGGGGGCAGGTTTGCGTGACACCCTTCCCGGAAGGGCCAAAACAGCCTGGTCGAGAAGCCACCTTGCGCCCCCTTCCGGGAAGGGCTACCCGAGCCCCCAAATTTCGCACGCACCCAATTTCATACCCTTCTGCCCATATTTATCAACCCTGGTCGCAAATCGCAAAGGTCTCGCGCAGTGCGGCAATCGGATCACCCTTGGGGCGAAACTCGTGGCCCACGAATAGATCGTAGCCCGTAGCGGCGATGGCGCGGCAGATGCCGGTATAATTGAGTTCTTGCGTAGCGTTGAGGTCGTTGCGACCGGGGTTGCCGGCAGTGTGGAAGTGTCCGATCCACTTGATATTTTCGCGGATGGTGCGGATGACGTCGCCCTCCATGATCTGCATGTGGTAGATGTCATAAAGCAGTTTGACACGCGGGCTGTTGACCCGTTCGCAGACGGCCACACCCCAGGCGGTGTGGTCGCACTGATAGCCGGGGTGATCAACCTTGGAGTTGAGCAGTTCGAGGTTGAGGTTGACGCCCTTCTCTTCGGCGTAGGGTGCTATGCGGCGCAGACCGTCGGCTACGGCTTCGATGGCTTCGATCTCGGTCATGTGCGGCTGGCGGTTCCCGCTAAAGCAGATGAGGCCAGGGATGCCGTGCCGGGCAGCGATGTCGATGGAGGTTTTGAGTTCTTCTTCGATACGGTCGTGGTTGCTGCGTTTGTTGAGACCATCGGGCAGTGACATGTGGCCGCTCATGCTGGCGACAGCGAGACCATAGCGTCTAGCAAGCGCCATGATCTCCTCGAATTCGGGCGGGCGCGCCCAGAGTTCGATAGCGGCGTAGCCGATCTCGGCGGCGGTCTTGACCAGATCTTCCAGGCTCATATCGGCTGGCTTAAAGAGCGGGTAGCAGATGGACTGTTTGATGCGCATAGGTTTTCTCTTGGTGGGTGAGCTGATAACGGATATTGAGAGCTGATTGAACGGATTGCGCGCGTTGCGTGATATGGACGTTCTTGCCAGTTGTGCGATGGTGGGTCACGGGGATAGTGCGGATTGCTGGAGCAATTGGGTTGCTTCGCTGCGCAGGGTGTTGGCTTGGTGGAGCCGGGTTTGGGTGGCGGTGAGCCATTCGTGGTCGCTGTGCAGAGCCGATTGAAGCTGGTCGATCAAGGCGCCGGTCGCTGCGGGCGCCACACCGCCGAGGCCGCTGCGTATGTGGATAAACCCCTGCGCATCGAGCGCGCGCGCCAACTGTTCGTCCGAGACGTCTAGCGGTGTACCCAGAACGGTTTGAGCCGCCTCGCGCAGTATCGCAATGGTCAATCCGCTGCTGGGAACACCCTGGCGGACGGCGCTCTGCACCATCTGCGCCACCACTTTGTGAGCCAGACGGAAAGGTAGACCAGTCTCGCGTACCAGTGTATCGGCCAGTTCGGTGGCGGTGGTGAAGCCTTCACCAGCGCGTTGGCGAAGGTGTTCTTCGTTTAACTTTACTGTCTCAAAGAAGGCTGTGTAGAGCATTACACAGGCCCGCGCTGTATCCAGCGCCTCGACAAGCGGCGGGATGATCTCGTCTTCGATATCTTGTGTATCGCCGTAGGGGATATTGTGACATTGGAGCACCACCGTCTGCGCTGCGCCCAGCGTCCGGCTCAGGCGGGCGCGCAGGTGCTCTAACACCACGGGGTTGCGTTTCTGTGGCATGATGGAGCTGATCTGGATAAAGCTGTCATCGATACGCAGAGCGTTGGCCTCCTGCGTGGCAAGGAAGAGCAGGTCCTTGGTGACGCGACTCAGGCCGGTTGCCAGCGACTGCACAGCGAAGGCGATGTCGGTCAAGTGGTCGCCGGCGCCGATGCTGTGATGGGTGCTGGCGATCACACGGTCGAAGCCAAGCAGGTCGGCTAGTCGACCGCGGTCAATGGGAAAGCCGGTGCCGGTGAAGGCGGCGGCGCCCAGCGGCGACTCGTTGACATTGGCATAGGCGGCGGCCAGGCGAGCCTGGTCTTTGGCCAGAAAGGTGAGCGCGCCGGCCAAATAGTGCGCAAAGGTGACGGGCTGCGCCGGCTGGGTATGGGTGTAGCCGGGCATGATCGTCCGCAGGTGGGCGCGCGCCTGGCTGAGGATAGCTTGACGCAGTGCCAGTAAATCGCCATAGAGCTCCAAGATCTGCTGGCGGAAGGCAAGGCGCGCCAGCGCCTGCCCCAGATCATTGCGGCTGCGCGCCAGTTGCAGATTGCCGCCGTAATCCGGTCCTGCCAGTTCGATGATACGCGCTTCGGTGCGAAAAAAGAGATCTTCGACACCAGGCTGATAGGCCAACGCATCGACGCCTTCGTCTCGAATTTGTGCAACGGCCTGGAACAACGCCCTTGCATTTTCCTGTTCGATGATGCCGCATTCAACGAGCATCACCGTGTGCGCCTCGTGGGCGGCCAGCATGGACTCGAAAAGATAGGTCTGGGCATCACGGTAGGCCGGTTGGAGAACATGCTGGGAATAAAGCGGATGTGGGAAGGTGGACATCGGTCAGCCCTTCAACCCCGTCAGCGCGACCCCCTTAATGATCTGCCGCTGAAACAGAAGAAAGACCAGAATCAGCGGGATGACCGAAAGGCTCGACCCGGTCATGATCAGCTCCCAGTGCGAGATCGCCTCGCCGCGGAAGAACTTGAGGCCGATGGGCAAGGTGTAATACTGGCGGCTGCTGGCGATGATCAGCGGCCAGAGATAGGCGTTCCAGTTGCCGATAAAATTGAAGATGCAGAGCGCGGCCACCGCGGGCATGACCAGCGGCATGGCGATGCGCCACCAGATGCCCGGTTCGTGCAGGCCGTCGATGCGGGCGGCGTCGAGCAGTTCGTTGGGTACGCCATCAAAAAACTGGCGCATGAGAAAGATGCCCGTCGCTGTGATGATGCCGGGGAAGGCGATGCCCCAATATTGCATTGGCCCTACGTGCCAGTTCCACTGGACGCTCATCGTGTACCAGGGGATGATGAGCATTTCAGTCGGCACCATCAAGGTGGCGAGAATGCCGAGAAAGATCAGATTCTTGCCGGGAAAGTCGAACTTGTTGAGCGTGTAACCCACCAGCGAATCGAAAATCGCCACACAGAGCGTGCTAAAGCAGGCGACCAGAATGCTGTTGAAATACCAGCGCCCAAAATCGCTCGTCTGCATCACCCGGACATAGTTGTCCAGCGTGGGGTTCTGGGGCAAGAAGGAGAAGCGCACCAGTTCCGGCGCCGGTTTGAGGCTGGTCAGCAACATCCAGACAAATGGGGTCATCATCCAGATGGCGCCGATGGTCAGAAGGAGATAGGCCAGCGCGGTCCACAGCGAAAAGTGAGTGCGCCGGCGGGCCGAC
>QEUW01000830.1 GCA_003577005.1 Chloroflexota bacterium
GCCGGAAGACTGCTACGGCTGCCCGCAGCAGCGGCTCGTCGCGATATTCATTGCCGCGGTTGGCCGATAGATCCTGCAACGCATAGGTAAAATCGGGCGTATACGCACGCCATTCCTCCGGTGCATCGACCAGGGCGGCAAAGTTGGTCGGCGCGTTCCACGGTTCTTCGCCATGATAGACCAGCAGCGGGAAAATTAGCGTAAGCAGCGCCGGTTTTTCCTCACGCAACTCCCGCTCCCAAATACGCACCAGGTAGCGCAGCAGTTGAAAGGAAGCAAAGCGTTCGGGATAGCTCTTGTGCTCGAAGAGCATATAGATGTAGCTGGGCTTGCCATCCTTGCGTTGCGCCTTGTACAGCAGATCGGTGAAATGCTCGCGCAAATTAGGATCGACAAAGGACCCTGGCTGCAATTCTAGCGTAGTCAGATCGACCAGTTGCGCCACCGGCTGGGGCAGATGCTGGGTCAGAAACGCCTGCGCCCACTCTTTACGGCCAAAGACGGTCTGAAAAAACTTGTCATGCGGGTTGTGAATCTGCGTCATAGGCGCTCCACATGTCCCGCCACCTGCTCTGGGAAATAGCGCACCAGGCTCTCCACTACCAGCGGAGCGGCCATGCCCAGCCCGCACGCGCTGACCGCCTTCATCGTCTGGCCGATGTCGTTGACCTCTGCCAGCCAGTTGTTCAGTTCATCCGGACCTACACCATCGAGCCGTTCGGTCAACCGCTGGGTGCCGATGCGGCAGGGGAAGCACTTGCCGCACGACTCGTGGGCGAAGAATTGCATGGCGTTGTGCGCGACCTCGACCATATTGCGGCTATCATCAAAGACGATCATCCCAGCCGCGCCCAACATGGAGCCTTTGCTGCGGATGCTTGGCTCGTCGATAGTAGCGCTCACCAAGTCGTCACCAGCCAGAAAACCGCCAGAAAGACCGGCCATCGTCACCGCATGGATCGACCGGCCCGGCGGCGGCCCGCCCGCCCATTCGTAGAGCAGCGTCTTGAGCAGCAGGCCAAAAGGCACTTCGTAATTCCCCGGTCGCTGGATGTCGCCAGAGAGGCTGATCACTTTCGTACCCACCTTGCCATCCAATCCCAGACCTTGATACCACTCCGGGCTACGGCGCAAGATCTGCGGGACTGAGGCCAGCGTCTCCACATTGTTGACGACAGTGGGCAAGTTTTCAAAACCATGCGTCACCGGATAGGGCGGTCGGTTGCGCGGGAAGGGGTGCTTGCCTTCCAGGCTGTTGAGCAGCGACCCTTCTTCGCCACAGATGTAAGCGCCGGCACCACGGCGGATGTAAACGTCAAACGTCAAAGGTCCGTCCATGATGCTGCGCCCCAGCAGACCGGCGGCGTAGGCTTCGTCGATGGCGCGCTGGAGTGTCTGTTGCGTCTCCGGGTATTCGTAACGCAAATAGATAAAACCACGTTTTGCGCCAGTAGCGTAGGCGGCGATGGTCATCCCCTCGATGATAGCAAAGGGATCATAATCGAGGATCGCCCGGTCCTTAAAGCAACCGGGTTCGCCTTCATCGGCGTTGCAGACGATACTCTT
>QEUW01000250.1 GCA_003577005.1 Chloroflexota bacterium
ATCGACGAAACCTATGACCGGGTGGTGGACCAGCTCTGGCCGATCCTGGATTCATATGTGTGGACCGAGTTTGCCGATCCTGCTGCGCTGGGCCGCCATCGCCGGGTGACGATGCAACGCTTTCTCGCCGATTATGAGGCAGGGCGCAGCCAGGGCCGCTACGCTGCCGGCGAGTTACCCGTGCTGGACTTTGCCGATAACCAGTTCGACCTGGCGCTCTGTTCACACCTGCTCTTTCTCTATTCGGAGCAGCTTTCGTACGAGTTTCATCTGGCAGCGGTCACAGAGATGTGCCGGGTCGCCCGTCAGGTGCGGATCTTCCCGCTGCTCGACCTGGCAGTGCAGCCGTCATGTCACCTTGCCCCACTCCAGGCAGACCTTGCGGCGCAGGGCTATCAAGTTGCGATTGTGCCGGTGGATTACGAGTTTCAGCGCGGCGGCAATCGGATGATGGTGGTTTCTGCTAAGGCGGTAGACAGGTAGACAGGTTTTCGCTACCTGTCTACCTGTCTACCTACTACCACGACAAAGGAGCAATACATGATCGCCGTAATCGACAATTACGACAGTTTCACCTACAATTTGGTACAGTTCCTGGGGGAGATCGGCGCACAGGATATCCGGGTCTGGCGCAACGATCAGATCGAGGTGGAGGAGTTGGCCGACCTGCGGCCCAGCCACATTGTCATCAGCCCTGGCCCCGGCACCCCTGAGAAGGACAGCGGCATCAGCAACGATGTGATCCGCCTGCTCGGTGAGCAGACGCCGATCCTCGGGGTTTGCCTGGGGCAACAGTGCATTGGCCACGTCTTTGGCGGCCAGGTGGTGCGGGCGCCGCGGCTCATGCACGGCAAGGTCAGCCCGATCCATCATAATGGTGAGGGGGTCTTTGAAGGTCTGCCCAGCCCGCTTACGGCTACCCGGTACCACAGCCTGATCGTGCAGGAGCCACTGCCCGCTGTGCTCGAAGCCACCGCCCGCACCGCCGAAGGCGAATTGATGGGTCTGCGCCACAGGACGCTCCCTATTATCGGTGTTCAGTTTCACCCCGAGAGCATCCTAACGGAGTACGGGCGAGAAATGTTGAAGAATTTTGTGAGGATGTGAGATTGGAGATCACGACCAGCATCCACCGCTACCTCACCACTGCCCCGACCAGCCACTTTGTCGGCCAGGAGGTGCAGATGCTCGGCCATTGGGAGGGCCACGACAATCTGTTGTGGCGGGTGGAGCAGCGCGGACAAGAAGCAGTGGTCAAGCTTTTTCTGGACGCAGGGCAGGCGCGCGGCCGCCGCCAGTATGATGCCCACGAGCGCTTTGCGCCCTTTGGTATCGCCCCGCGGCCACTCTGGTTTGACCGCTACCCTGAAGGGTTGTCGCGCCAGGTGCTGGTCTATCTCTGGATGCCCGGCGAACCACTCGACCTAGCCGATACTCGCCAGAGGGTGGCGCTAGCGCGAAGTGTCGCTCAACTCCACAACGGTGACCCGGCGGAGGTACGCCGCTTTTGCCCACACCCGGTCAACCTGGATTATTTCTGGCGAGTACTGTCTGGGAGCATCCCGCCGCTGCAACAGTGGCTGGCGGATCAACGGACCCGTGCGCTGCGCCAGCTCTTCGACCGGCTGGCCATGCAGGCGCAGACGCTGGTGGAGGCGAGTCTGCCCCTCTGGCAGGCTACACCGCCAACGCCTGTCCACGGCGATCTACGGTCTGAGAATCTCATCGACAGTTTTGGTGTAGCCGTCTTACTCGACTGGGAGATGTTCGGCCTGGGCGACCCGGCGTTGGACGTTGCAAGCTTCTTGCACCTCAGCCAGGATGTGCTGGCAACAGATGCCGCCGAAGCATGGCTCGACCACTACCTGGCCGGTTTTGACCAGCCGGGTCTCCGCCAGCGTATCGACAGCTATCGGGTGCTCCTGCCCTTCCAGGACGTCTGCTTCTTGCTCAACGGGCTGCGCGAGCACCTGCACCAGCCAGTCGAGAGTGATGAGATCACGACTGCACTACCGTTTTTGTCGGCTACCCTGTCCGCCGCACTAAACCGGGCGGCAACGGAGCTAAATATCGACATGCCGGACGATCAAGTCGCCCGCGACATTGAGGCGTTGTTATCTACGTGATACAACCCTTCTAAAATAACAAAGGCTTGAGACGACAACCGGCCAAGCGCCTATCCGAGTAACTCTGCGGCTGAGCCGATTCGCCGGTGTAGCGGCCCGACTCGCAACGTAGTTCGGATGGGTCCTGAGACCATCATGCACCCGGCTCGACATTCCACATTCCACATTCTGCATTCGATACGGGGGAACCTATGACGCAGAGCGCCATCCAACAAGTGATTCACCAACTGTTCAGCCACCAAGACTTGACTGTCGAACAGGCCGACGCGGCCATGAGCGAGATCATGGAGGGAGAGGCCACGCCGGCGCAGATCGGTGCGTTTCTCGCTGCGCTGCGCATGAAGGGCGAAACGGTGGACGAGATCACCGGTTGCGCCCGGGCGATGAAGCGGAGCGCCGTGCCCGTGCGCCCGGCCATCGGCGACGCCATGCTCGTCGACACTTGCGGCACCGGCGGCGATGGCACACACACTTTTAATATTAGCACCGCAGCGGCCTTTGTCGTCGCCGGTCACGGCATCAAGGTTGCCAAGCATGGCAACCGTTCGGTGAGCAGCAAGTGCGGCAGCGCCGACGTGCTCATGGCGCTGGGCGCCAACATCCAACTGACGCCGGAGCAGGCGGCCGAGTGCATCGAAGAGGTGGGCATCGCCTTTCTCTTTGCGCCGATCTACCACCCGGCCATGCGCCACGCCATTGGCCCGCGGCGTGAATTGTCGGCGCGCACGGTCTTCAACATCCTCGGCCCGCTCACCAATCCGGCCAACGCCACCAACCAGGTCATCGGCGTCTACGACCCGCGCCTGACCGAGACAATGGCGCAGGTGCTCAACCAGATGGGCAGCCGCGCCGCCTTTGTCGTCCACGGTGCGGATGGGCTGGACGAGTTGAGCGTCACAGGTATCAACCGGGTCAGCCATCTCGACGGCGGCAAGGTCCAGAGCTTTCACCTGGACCCCACCGAGTTGGGTATTGCACGTGCCACGGTCGCCGACCTGGCCGGTGGCGATGCTGAAGAGAATGCAGCGTTGGTGCGGGGCGTGCTCAGCGGCGAGACCCACGGCCCCAAGCGCGATGCGGTGATCCTCAATGCGGCGGCCGCTCTCAGCACCGACTGCGGCGACTGGAACACCGGTCTCGAAGGCGCCCGGGCCAGCATCGACAGCGGCGCAGCCTTACGCGTGCTGGATGCGTTTGTGGCGAAGACGCAAGGTTACGCGAAATAGTTCCTGACCGATGAAAAGTCTTTACAAAATCCAAAAGCAATTCACAGAGGGCACAGAGAAGACACGGAGAACACAGAGGTAGTTCTCCGTGCAAACACAGTGAGATCTGTGAACCGCTGTTGATTCTGACTTGTCCAGCTTAGGGATTGAAAATCTGCCCGTACTCCGTATCCATTCTCTGCAAACCCGGTATCCCGATAAGGGAGGAAGTAGTGGTCAAGACCTTCAAGATCATCGTCGAAAAACATGAGGATGGGTATGTTGCCTATCCAATTGGGATAAGCGGTGTGGTCGTGGCTCAGGGCGACACCTATGAGGATGCCTTGGCTGATGTAAAATCGGCGATTGCGTTCCATATCGAGACATTTGGCGATGAGATCCTTTCGGGGATACACGCACACTGCTGACCATGCGGAACTATTACCTTATCAAAGGCTCGACCCTACGTATGATCCTGAATCAGGCTGAGATTCCACAGAGTGAATTCTTGGCCGCCTACGAGGAAAGTTAATGCGATGAAACCTTCCCAACTGGATATTACCAAACACAAGGGCGAAGTGCTCGACAAGATCATGGCCTGGAAGCGCGAGGAAGTGCCCAAACAGATGGAGCAGGCGCCGCTGGCGCAGGTGAAGGCCTTTGCCCAACTGGCTCCGCCTCCGCTTGATTTTGCTGGCGCACTGACGGCGCAGAAAGGAGCTAGCCTCATCGCCGAGGTCAAGCGCGCCAGCCCCTCGAAAGGCTTGATCGCCCAGGATTGGGACCCGGCACTGATCGGCGAAACCTATGCGCGCAACGGCGCCGCGGCCATCTCATGCCTGACCGACAAGCGCTTCTTCCAGGGCGAACTGGAATATCTGACTGCGATCAGAGAGCGCCTGCGCAAGATCAAGCGAGAAGTGCCGGTGTTGCGCAAGGATTTTATCTATCACGAGTATCAGGTCCACGAGGCGCGCATGGCCGGGGCAGATGCCCTGCTGCTCATCGTCGCCGTACTCAGTGACAACGAATTGCGCGAGCTCTACCAGTTGACCTACAGTCTGGGCATGCAGGCGCTGGTCGAGGTGCATGACGAAGCGGAAGTCGAACGAGCGCTGGCGGTGGATGCCCGCATCATCGGCGTCAACAATCGCGACCTGCGCACCTTCCAGGTAGACATGGAGACGACGGCACGCATGCGCGCCCTGCTCCCACCGGGCAAGGTGGTGGTGGGCGAAAGCGGCATCCGCACCGCCGAAGATGTGCGCCGCATGGCCGAGATGGGCTGCGACGCTATCCTCGTAGGCGAAACCTTCTGCAAACTGCGCCAGAAGGAGCGCGCAGCGAAGGTGAAGGAATTTGTCGAGGCGGGGAGAAGATGATAAGCGTCTGAGAAGACTGGAGATTCGAGGAGATTCTGGAGATTTAAGGGAGTTGGAGAAATTGGCGGCCCTGGCAAATCTCCCTCAATCTCCTCAAATCCCCACAATCTCCCCAAGTAGAAAAGGCTATCAACACACATGGACGCCCAAAGCTACCACATGACGTCCGACGAGTTTCGCCGGTGGGGTTATGCGCTGGTGGACTGGATCGCCGGGTATCAGGAGCGCGTTGAATCGTTCCCAGTCTCATCACAGGTGCAGCCGGGCGAGATTTATGGGGCGCTTCCGGCCTCACCGCCAGCACAGGGCGAACCGTTTGACGCCATCCTGGCCGATGTGGAACGCGTCATCTTGCCGGGGATCACCCACTGGCAATCGCCCAACTTTTTTGCCTTCTTTCCGGCCAATGCGTCGGGGCCGGCGATCTTGGGCGACCTGCTCTCCTCTGGGCTGGGTGTGCAGGGCATGTTGTGGGCCACCAGCCCAGCCTGCACCGAGTTGGAAACGCTCATGCTGGACTGGCTGGTGGAGATGCTCGACCTGCCGCGCGCTTTTCATTCCTCCAGCGCCGGCGGCGGCGTGATCCAGGATTCGGCGTCGAGCGCGGCGCTCTGTGCGCTGCTGGCAGCGCGTGAGCGGGCCACCAACCTTGCCAGCAACCGGCAGGGCTGCGACGGCAAACTCGTCGCCTATACCTCGAATCAGGCCCACTCCTCGATTGAAAAAGCCGTCAAGATTGCCGGATTGGGCAGCGCCAACTTGCGCCTCATCGAGGTGGACGAGACCTTCGCCCTGCGTCCCGACCGTCTGGCCGCGGCCATCGACGACGACCGGCGTGCGGGGTTGACGCCCTGTTTTGTCTGCGCCACGGTAGGTACCACCTCGTCCACGGCGCTGGACCCTCTGCCGGCGATCGGGCGCATCTGCTGCAACTACGGGGTATGGCTCCACGTGGACGCCGCTATGGCCGGTACGGCTGCGCTCTGCCCGGAGTTCCGTTACATCCACGAGGGGCTGGAATACGCTGACAGCTACTGTTTCAACCCGCACAAGTGGATGTTTACCAATTTTGACTGCGATGCCTTCTATGTAACAGACCGGACGGCGCTGGTCAACGCCTTGAGCATCCTGCCCGAATATCTGCGCAACCAGGCCACCCAGTCGGGCCAGGTGATCGACTACCGCGACTGGCAGATCCCGCTGGGGCGGCGCTTCCGGGCGCTCAAACTCTGGTTTGTGATCCGCCACTATGGGGTCGAGGGGCTGCAACACCACATCCGCCGCCATGTCGAACTGGCGCAACAATTTGCCCGCTGGGTGGAGGCCGATGAGTGTTTTGAACTGGCCGCCCCGGCGCCGCTCAACCTGGTCTGCTTCCGGCGCCGGGGCGGCGAGGAAGCCAACCAGCGGTTGCTGGATACGCTCAACCGCAGCGGTGCGCTCTATCTCACCCACACCAGGCTGGCGGAAAAACTCACCCTGCGCATGAGCATCGGCCAGACCTACACCGAGTTGCGCCATGTTGAGGCGGCGTGGCAAGTGGTCCGGACAACGGCCACTACACTTGAGCTTGATGAGGTGAGCGCTGGGCTGCGCTCCACGGCGGAGGATGTGTAGGCTGAAAATTCATCCAAATGACGGTTGAACCGTCTATGCTGCTGTGCTATACTACTGATGATTGGATATGCAGTGGCAGACATGTCCAAATAGACGGAAACAGAGTAAAACATGGCCGAGCAGATCACGCAGGAAGCAGTCGCCGAAATTTGGCAACTTTTCAAAGAGACTGATGCAAAGTTCAAAGAGACTGATGCAAAGTTCAAAGAGACTGATGCAAAAATCCAGGAGACAACGCGGCAAATTCGCGCGCTCGAAGGTCTCTTTGGCAGCCAGTGGGGAAAATTTATCGAAGCCCTGGTACATCCCAATGCGCTCCGCCTGTTTCAGGCTTGGGGCATTCAGGTTCACTATGTCTACCGACGCGCCATCAGCCAATTTAATGGCGAGCACATGGAGTTGGACCTGCTGCTGGAAAACGATGAGGATGTCATCGTGGTGGAGGTGAAGAGTACTCTAAAAGTCCAGGATATAAATGACTTTCTAGACGAACTCAAGGACTTTCTGCGTTTCTTCCCCAAATATGCGAACCGGCGCATCTATGGCGCAGTAGCCGGTTTGAGCATCGAAGAAGACGCCGACCGCTTCGCCTATCGCAAGGGTCTCTTTGTGTTGGGTGTGGTTGGCGGTGGCATCGTGCAGATCAAAAATGATAGACGGTTCCGCCCCCATGACTTTGCGACCGATGAGTAACATTCACGTCAAGATCTGCGGCATCACCAATCTTGAGGACGCCCGCGTTGCGATTGAGGCCGGCGCCGATCTGTTGGGCTTTAACCTTTACTTTAAGTCGCCGCGATTTGTTGAACCAACGACAATTGCGGAAATTTTGAAAGAAATGGCGAGCCAAAAACCAGTCCCCAGTCCCCAGTCTCCAGTCTCTAAGCCCCTCAAAACTGTTGGCATCTTTGTAAACGAACCCATCGAGCGGATCCTCGCTGTCCTCGACCAGACGGGGCTTGACTATGCGCAGTTGCACAGCGATGAGCCGCCCGAGGCGTTAGCCCAACTCCGTGGGCGAGGGTTCAAGGCGCTGCGCCCTACCGGCGCAGATGAGGCGCTGGCACAGGCGGCAACCTACGCGCCCCTCGGTCCGATAGGGGGACCAGCACTGTTGATCGATGCCTATGACCCCACCACATACGGCGGCACCGGCAAAATCGCCGATTGGCAAGCCGCCGCTGCTATCGCCCGCCAGCACCCTGGCCTGCTCCTCGCCGGTGGACTGACGCCGGAGAACGTCGCCGCCGCCATCCGCACCGTGCAGCCGTGGGGGGTGGATGTGAGCAGTGGCGTCGAGGTCGCACCCGGCCAGAAAGATCATGCCAAGGTGCGCGCGTTCGTCGCGGCAGCGAAACGGTAGAGGCGCTACCGCGCACAACCGGCATACAATTTACCACGTTTTGCCGAGCCCTTTCCCCACCTGTGCCCTTTCCCACCCGCTAAGAATACTGTGTACCCTACTCAGTGTTGTAATAAAAATGCAACGCTTCTTGAACGGCGGTTTTGTTTGCACACGCCCGATGCAGTATACTGACCGCTTGTGCATGATAGCACCCATTGGCCTCTGACCAATCAGTTCGTGGACGGCGTTCGTTGCTCACAACGGGAATGTGGCGCTGATTGAACGAGTGATAAAAGCGATAAAGACGGAAAAGTCAATTCTATGCGCACAGAAAATACGACCCCACCACGACGAAACTGGCGTGAGTACCTGGGTCTGGCTGCCCGCGGCTTTGCCATGGGTGCGGCCGATGTGGTGCCTGGCGTTTCGGGCGGAACGATGGCCTTTGTGCTGGGCATCTATGAGGAATTGCTTGAGTCGATCCGCCGCGTGGTCAATCCGCAGGCGCTGGGGTTGGCGCTGCGGGGGAAAGTCAAGCAGGCGCTCGATCTGTTACCCTGGCCCTTTTTGTTGGCCGTTGGCGTGGGTGTTCTGACAGCGGTCTTTTCGTTGGCCCATTTTTTGGAATGGGCGCTTGAACATTATCCGACCCTGGTTTGGGCCTTCTTTTTTGGGCTGGTGGCGGCATCAATCTGGGCAGTCAGCCGGCGGGTGCGACGCTGGAATGTGACGACCCTGTTTAGCGCACTGGTGGGGGCTGTGGCGCTCTACTGGATCATCGGCCTCACACCGGTCGAGACGCCGACTGCACCCTGGTTTATCTTTTTGAGCGGGTTCATTGCCATCTGCGCCATGATTTTGCCCGGCATCTCGGGTTCGTTTATTCTGGTCCTTTTGGGCAAATACCAATATATCCTCTCCGCTGTCACCGGCGGTGATTTTTTGACCCTGATCATCTTCATGGCCGGCGCCGGGATCGGCATCGTCTCGTTTGCTCAGGTCCTGAGTTGGCTGCTCAAACGCTACCATGATCTCACCGTTGCCTTTCTGATTGGGCTGATGGTCGGTTCGCTGCGCAAACTCTGGCCGTGGAAGGAGATGGTGACGGGTACGGCCTTGACATACGAGACAAACGTGCTACCGGTATCATGGAACACCGAGGTGACACTGGCTCTCTTGTTGGCGGCCGTTGGGTTCCTGATCGTCATTCTCATCGAAATCTGGGCGCTCCGCAATGAGCGAAACGTTCCTGCGACCACGGCGTCCTCACCGGTGCAGAACGCTGGCTAAAGACCTACGCCCGCCGGTCCCGCAGCGCTAGCGGAGCGGGCAACCGTTTGAGAACCGCGGATTTGTACCCTATGGATGTGCCCAATCGGGGTATCCATAGGGTACAAATCCGCGGTTCTTTTCTCCTTGCCAGACGCAGGAGCATGCTCGGCCCCAACTTGAGATCTGCCAAAAGCGGGCATACTTATAGGTGCAAGACGCATTCTTGTTGTATACTGAGGAGGAGTTACGCAGTTCGCTGGGAACGCGGCATCTTGCCAACAGCCGACGGGATGTTGGCATTCCCAGTGTGTAACATCTACTGAGGTTATGAGTTTGTTCTGTGCAAGAGAGACAGCATATGGAAATCCTCGGAGGCCCGCTCTTTGCCGTGGCCGGCGCCGGTGAATCGCACGGGCCGGCTGTCACCACCATCGTCTTTGGCTGCCCGCCGGGGCTTAAGGTCGAACGCGGGCAGATCCAATTCTATCTTGACCGGCGGCGGCCCGGCAGCAACCGCCACGGCACCCCGCGCCGCGAGAGCGATAAGGTGGTGCTGCTCTCTGGCCTTTACAACGAAGAACACGAACAACTGACCGCCGGGCCGGCGATCCGCATCCAGGTCGATGGCGCTGAGAATGCAACCACGGGCTACGAGGTGGGCTACACCACCGGCGAGCCGATTGCCGCCATCGTGCTCTCTACCTCGCAGAAGTCGGGTGACTATGCGCAGTTCTCCGGTCCAACTGGCGCAGTGCGCCCCGGGCATACGGACCTGGTCAAGCATCATAAATCGCAGGGCTTCGTCGATGTGCGCGGGGGTGGGCGCTCCAGCTATCGCTCCACCATCTCCGACGTGATCGGCGGCTCGATCGCCCGCCTCTTTCTGGCCGAGCACTTTGGCACGGCGATCCTCTCGTCCATCTGCCAGGTGGGGCCGCTCAAGACACAGCACAGCCTGGCGGATCATGTCGAGGAGCTGCTGCAAGGGCGTGAAAGTCCTCGTCTGTCGACGGGAGAGATTCAGGAGATCGAGGAGATTTTGGAGGGGGCGGAGATCCGGTCGCTCGACGCCGATTTTGCCCACGAGGCCGGCCAGTTGATCAAACAGACGCGCATCGACGGCGACTCGCTGGGGGCGCTGGTGGAGGTGGTGGCGGTCAACGCACCGGCGTTGGCGGGCGAACCGCTCTATCAGAGCCTCAAGTTGCGCATCATGGGCAGCCTGGGCGGGCTCCACGCCGTGCAGTCGTGCGAGATCGGCGCTGGGATCGGCGTGGTGGCGCGCCGCGGCAGCGAGAACAACGACCCCATCCGCCGCACCGGCTACCAGCGCAACAGCCACGGCGGCCTCATCGGCGGGATCACCACGGGGATGCCGCTGGTCTGCCGGGTAGGGTTCAAGCCCACCTCGACTATCGTCAAGCCGCAGCAGTCGGTGCGCAAAAATCTTGAAGAGATGGACTTCCTGCTCGAAAAAGGCCGCCACGACCCCTGCGTCGGCGTGCGCGCCGGGGTGACGCTGGAGTCGCGGCTTGCCATCGAACTGATGAACGGCGTGTTGATGCACCAGGCGCAGCGAGTGGATGAGGAGAATTTTCGGCTCTTTACTGGTTCGTAGGGTCAAGATTATGGTCGGCTGCACAAGAGCAACGAAAAGCAGCACCACAGAGACCACAGAGAAAACTCTGTGCTCTGTGGTCCGCTTTTGTCTTTAGCTTTGCCTGACTGGAGGTTGGGTGCAGGTTTTGATCGCCATGAAAGGGCATCCAGCGACAGGGAAGAGCACGCTGGCGCGAGCGTTGGCGCAGCGATTCGGCTGGCCGCTGGTTGACAAGGATGACATCAAGGATCACACGATGGGGCTGCCTGGCGGCAATGAACTGGCCTACTGGGTCATGTGGCAGGTGGCAGCCACGCAACTGGCGCTGGGGTTGAGCGTGATCGCCGACTCGCCGCTTTCCTATCCCATTGGCTACACCACAGCGCAGGCATTAGCAGCCAGGTACGGTGCCCGGCTGCTCGTGGTCGAGACCCGGCTGGACGAGGCCGAGTGGCGCCGTCGGCTGGAGGCGCGGGTGCCGGGCGAATCGGTACACAAGCTCCGTGGCTGGATGGCCATGCAGGCGCAGTTGGCGGCGTACGACGGCTGCTGGCAATACGCCATCGCACCGGAGCACCATCTGGTGGTCGATACGGTACAATCGGCAGAAGGACTTGTGGCTCTGGTACAAGACCGGTTGACAAGGTGAAGTCGTGAACGCGCAGGCGGATGAGGTCATAGATCGGTTGGTTCGGTGGGCAGAAGACCAGGAATCTGTCCGGACGATGCTGCTGACCAGTACGCGCGCTATCCCCCATACCGCAGTGGACGTTTTCTCGGACTATGATGTTATTCTGGCGGTGCGGGACATCCATCCTTTCTTTGAGGATAGAAGCTGGCTGGATGCGTTTGGTGAGGTTCTGGTAAGCTACTGGGACCCAATCCACCCTGCGCCTGAGCATGGCATCGAGCAGAGCGGCAACGTCATCCAGTTTGCGGATGGCCTCAAGATCGACTTCACCCTCTGGCCGGTCGAGCCGGCGTTGCCAGCCGAACTAGACGCCGGATACACGATTCTGCTTGATAAAGACAACCTAACTACTGGAATGCTGGCGCCGACCTACACCGCCTACATCCCAAAGCCGCCAGATGAGGCGACCTATCAACGGATGGTCGAAGAGTTTTTCAGCGACGCCCCCTACGTGGCGAAGTGTCTCTGGCGCGATGAACTGCTGCCCGCCAAGTGGTGCCTGGATTATGATATGAAACATGTCTATCTGCGCCCGATGCTGGAATGGCGGATGGAATGCGACCACGGCTGGTCGGCGCCGACCGGCGCACTGGGTAAGGGCCTCAAAAAACGGTTACCGTCTGCCCTCTGGACGCAACTGGAAAACACCTACGCTGGGGCGGGGATTGCAGAGAACTGGGAAGCACTATTTCGCACCATCGCCCTCTTTCGCCAGGTGGCTTGCGAAGTGGCCGACCGCTTGGGCTATGCGTATCCCCATGAGCTAGATCAGCGGGTGACGCACTACGCACAGAAGATGAGGCAAACTCGCCCAGAAGTGGTGTTCGGCCGGAGACCTTGATCATGGCAGAGAACAAGGCTGAAGAGCGCCGCAAGCTATTGGAGCAGGAGCCAGATCGCTATGTAAGCATTCTCAAGGCGTATGAGAACCCGCATAAGGTGATCGTCTTTGGCTCCGTTGCAACTGGCCAGGTTCACGAGTGGTCGGACATTGATCTGGTCATTGTCAAAGACACCGACCTGCCGTTTCTAGAACGGATGCGCGAGATCTGTGAAATTATCCAAACGCGCGTTGCCGTTGAGCTACTTTGCTATACCCCCCAGGAGTTTGCCAAACTCTGTGCCGAGCGTCGTTTCTTCCAAGAAGAGATCCTAGAAAAGGGCAAGGTCCTGTATGAGCGAGCAAACTGATCTTTGGCTGGCATTCGCCCAAAGCGATACGGTTTAAACAGGTCATGCATCACATTCGTTTCCTGCAAAACACAAACATCATCCTCACCGGCTTTATGGGGACGGGCAAGACGACCGTGGGCCGGCTGCTGGCCGAACGGCTCGGCCGCCGCTTTGTCGATATGGATACGCTGCTCGAAACCCAGTTTGGCAAGCCGATTTCATCCGTTTTTGCCGAGGAAGGCGAACCGGTCTTCCGCGCCGCCGAGCGGGCGCTCTGTGTGCAACTGGCCCAGGAACAGGGGCTGGTCATCAGCACGGGCGGCGGCGCGCTGGTGGACCCGGCCAACCGGGCCGTGCTGGGGCAGACCGGCGTGCTCCTCTG
>QEUW01000251.1 GCA_003577005.1 Chloroflexota bacterium
GAGAACGAGAACGAGAACGAGAACGAGTACGAGTACGAGCAGGTGAACGTTACATTCCTACTTCCTAACTTCTGCTACTGCGACGAAATATAGAACTGCTCCGGGTGCTTGTTACCGGGGCTGCCGGGCGCCCATGGGCCAAGGATGCCGGTGGGCGGCACGTTGCGGAAGTTGTTCTTGAGCACGACCGGCATGGGTTGGTCGCCGGCTGCGCCCAGAGTAAAGGGACCGTCCTCGATGTGGATGCGGATGGCCTCCCACACGATCTCGTGGCGCCGCTGTTCGTCCGGTTCGGCGATGCCCTGGTCATAGAGCGCTTGCAGGCGGGCGGCGGGGCTGCCGGGTTCCGGCTCTTCGCCTTCGGCGCCGCCGGTCTGGCGCCACTTGCCCTGCAACGGCCAGGCGCGGTTGTCGCGCAGCGGGAAGATCCAATCCGGGAAGGTCCAGATGTCCACCTCCGAGGCATGACAGTTGCGGAACATGTACTTGGCTTCGCGCTGGCGCAGGTCCCAGTCGGGCTGGTTCATCAGGTTGTTGACGATAGCCTTGACGCCGACTTCTTCCAGGAAGTCTTTGAGCAACTCGTTGGATTCGATGGAGACAACCTCGCCACCCCAGTTACCCAGGTCGAGGATCAGCTCAAAGGGTTTGCCGCTGGGCAGGTCGCGCCAGCCGTCGCCGTCCTGATCCACCAGACCGGCTGCATCGAGCCGCTGATTGGCCAGGTCCGGGTCATATTCGGCGTCCGCCTGTTGCCACTCCTCGAAGACCTGCTGACCTTCGGGGCTCTGGAAGTGCCAGGATTGTGGGCTGATGGTGGCCTGTTGTGGCGTGCCGATGCCTTCCCACACCACATCGACCAGCCGCTGGCGGTTGATAGCCACCGAGACGCCCTTGCGGAAGTTGACATCGCGTAATAGCGCGCGGATTTCGGCATCCATGTCAGGGTCCGAGCCGTCGCCCACATAGTCCTGGTTGATCAACCAGCAGGGCCAGCCGCCGGCGCCGTTCATCCAACCGTCGGCCAGGTAGTAGCCATTGGCGTCGGCCTGTTCGGCCAGGAAGGGCATGTTGCGCGGGTCATCGGTGGCGTCGCGGAAGGAGGCGTCATATTTGCCCTGCGAGAGATTGAGCAGACGGATTTCGGGGTCCTGCACCAGTTCGACATCGATGCGGTCGATGTAGGGCAACTGGTTGCCGGCGGTGTCCACCTTCCAGTAGAAGGGGTTGCGCACCAACACCCAGCGCTCGCCGGGCGTGTGCGATTCTACGTGCCAGGCAAAGAGCGTGGGGTGGTCTGGGTTCTCCCACCACTTGGCCGCCGCTTCGAGATCCTGGTAGGTGGCGCTCTCACTGTAATCAGGATGGAATTCAGAGAGATAGTGTTTGGGCTTCATCAGGGGTTCCCACTCCCAGAAGCCCTGGGCCAGGATATAGGGCGTCACCCACTGTGGCCGATCCCACGTCATGACCATGGTGTAGTCATCGGGGAACTCCACATCCATAGGCGCCCCATCGGACTTGAAGCCCCACCAGGGCACCTGTACGACCCTGTAATCCTCGTTCTTGGCGATGTCTTCCCACCAGAACTGTAGATCGGCGGTGGTGAAGGGTTCGCCATCTGACCACTTGACGCCCTCGCGGAAGTGCAAAGTAAACTGGGTGCCATCATCCGACCATTCATAGGATTTGGCCAACCCCGGCTCATAGCCATCGTAGTCATCCTTCCAGCGGATGGGCGGGTCGTACAAGATCATCTTGATGTTGTTCATTTCGGGGCTGGCGGTGGCGATGCGCCAGGTGCCGCCATACTCGCCCACTTGCTCATAAGGCGTGACGACCTCAAGATCCTTGGGCAGGCGCTCATCCACCGCAGGGAGTGAACCTGCCGCAACCAGATCGGCCAGCATGGGCGCCTCGCTGTATTGCGATGGCGGCGCGGCCGGCGCCTCTTGGGCAGCGGGGGCTTGCTCGGCGGGGGCTTGTGCGGCGGGGGCTTCGGCGGGAGCGGCCGGCGCGCCACCGCCACAGGCGGCGAGCAGCAATGCCAGTACAACAAGCCAGTATAGGAACCTGTACTTCTGCATGTACATCCTCCTTTGTAGAATGTATGACTATAGATGGGCTGGTTCGATCATGAACCGGCTCACCAGCGCACACGAGAGAAAATGTTATAGCAAGAAGTGGGAGGCCGGGGAGCGGAAGATGCTGTTGGCAATCGCCTGGCGCGTGTACCTCCTAACGATTGAGTGAATGGTTATATATGCTGGGATACGGCGAAACGCCGTGGAGTACACTATTCTACTTTCGAGAACTACGTCTACTGTGGGATGCAGCCAGTATAGATCAGAATGCAACCGGTTGTCAAGTAGTACGAGGCGCCGCGGGTGCGTCCAGGATTGGGGGCGGCTTGCCCCGGCCCCGCATTCCGGGAAAGGGCCGCCGTCGCGGTGAATGATCAGAAACTTTCCGGCCCTTTCCCGGAATGCGGGTTTGCAAATTGCGGACACACCCAGGTGTCAGGGCTATTTTATGTTGCAGACAACGACATTGCCAGCCAATTTGTTGCAGAGGCGATGCAAGATCGAATCTGGTTGTCCTCATGCATAACTCATTGCATGGTCGTGAGTGTTTGCAACATGAAATAGCTCTACCCCCCTCGTTCTCTCCTTTATTGACAGCGGTCTGATCCCCTGGTAGAATAGCGGCACGATAGACAGCGAGCATTGTTGACAACACCAGACATTTTGGGGAGGAAGCGACCGTGCCAGGACGAGACCAACACATCGCCTCGACACAGCCGATCAGCCCATTGGGCGTTGGGTCGCTGGCAGCGTTGCAGGCGCGCGAAGCACAGCGCCGTCTGCAACTGCGCAAGCTGCTGATGCGCTCTCCACGCACGGTGGTCGATGTGCTGGCGCGCCTGACGCGCTTTTCCGCGGCTGTAACTCTGACGATACCGGTTCTTTGTGGGGCAGCGGTGGCGTTGTGGGAGGGCGGCCAGCTTCATAGCCTGGCTCTGGCATTGAATCTGATTGCGACCTTTGCATTGCTATTGGGTATCCATGCGCTGGCTGAATATCGTGATTACCGGCGGGCCATCGCCGCCCATGCAACCAACGATACGGAGCCGTTGGCAACCGGCTACGGCTTGTTGGCGCGAGGCTTGGTCGAACCGGACATTGCGCTAAACCTAGGTCACATCTTGTTGCTGATCAGCGCGCTCTGTGGTCTCTGGTTGCCCATTATGAGTGGTTGGCCGCCGCTCTTTTTTGCCGGGTTGAGTGTGCTGCTTGTCTACTTCTATGTGAATCCGCCGCTGGAACTTGCCGGACGCGGGTGGGGTGTGGGTGAGGCCGCGATCTTTGTCGGCTATGGGCTGCTGCAAACGATCAACAGCTATTATGTACAGAGCCAGAATATCAGTTGGCTGGCGCTGCTTGTCTGTGTTCCCCTGGGTCTACTCTGTGTGCTTCTGTACCACAATTACAATTTACTTTTTGAGCGCCGCGACTGGCTTATGCGGAAGCGCACCCTTGCCGTGGAATTGGGCCCATTGCGGGCATTGGACTTTAGCGCCTTCTTGACAGTCGCCGTCCATATCGCCATCGTTGCGATTGTCAGTCTGGCAAAACTGCCCTTTGCGGCGCTGGTGACACTGGCTGCGCTTCCCATTGCTCTGGGCGCCTTTGCCCGCATCGACCGCGAGCGGTTGGTGGCTGAAGATCTGTTTCAGGTTTACAAGGCTGGCGTGGCCGCAACGTTCTGGATCGGATTCCTCTTTTGCGCCGCCCTGGTGACAGCAACGCTCTGGTAGCAATCAGCTCAATAGTTCGCCCGGCCAGAGGGGCAGATGCGCCCGTTGACGCCACTCACCCGTCCTGAATTCTACCGTCTCACTGAACGTTGCCGTGAATATGCCTTTGAGCTGGCGCGTTACGAGCAGGCGCGCGTCGATCTGGCCCAGTGTCACCACTTTAACGCCTGGCTGCCGGAACTCAAATCGTATGATCTACTGGAGCCGGCGTTGCGCTCGATGAAGCCGGCGCGACCGATAGCCCGCTGGCAGATGATGGTGTTAGCCGGCGTGGTGGGCTTTTTCATCTTGCTCTATCTCTCCGCCAGCAGTATACGGACGGCCGGCTTTTCCTACACCCTGTTTTTCTCTCTCCTGCTCCTCTATTTCGTCCCCGAACGGGTTTACGGTACAACCATCGAATTGCTCGAAGGCAAGCTGCTGCGCATCGTCGATACGCTCGACCAATTGCTGGTCAATGGGGACCTGGGTTTTTCTGAAGCCGCCTTTTTTCAGGCCAAGGAAAATCTGGAGGCTGCGCGCCGCGAACTGCGCCAACAGATCGACCTGGCGCACCGGTACTGAGCGTGTGGCGTTCTATTCACTGTTGAGCGGGAAAACGAGCGGAGGCGCCAGCTGCGTCAGGTCTGCTGGCGTGTACATGGCTACCAGCAATTCCGTAGCTCTTTGACCGGGTGGCAGCGCAAGCTGGTGCCGGTCTACCAGCACTTCGCCCGGCTTCCACAGCGAGGTTGGGTAGTAGACGCCGCCCGGTGGCCCATCATCTTGGGCTATTTTCTCGCCCTGGGCGTCAAAGAGTTGGATGGTTGTCGTGTAGTCATCGTCTGGGGACGATACCGCCGACCAGTATAGGGTGATTGTCGCCGTGTTGCCCGCTTCGGTCCAGTCGTAGCCCAGCAGGCGCAGCGGGCCGTACGCGGTATCGACAGGCTTTGCCGGTGGGCGACCCGCCGCCAATCCATCTACGCGAACAAGCGGGTCGTTTGCCGGCGCGAGGGCAAATTTTGCCTCCAGCCCCGGCATGGGTTTGATGAGATAGATAGGCCGGTCACCCCCCCGCTGGAGCGCTGTCTCCACCGTCGCACCGATGTCGGCAAACTCCGCCTCCGGCTTGATCAGTGGGAAGAGGCCGGTCAGACCAGTCGCCTGCCCTTCCACCCACTGGATATAGAAGAGCGGCGCGATCTCGTTGCGATCATTGCTGACCAGGATCGCATCGCTGGGTGGCGCTGCGGCCAGGATGGTTGCCCACATCCGGCGAGCACCGGTCGCAGTCGATTGATCCAGCCGGGGATAGTAATCGCGGACGAGCCAGATTGGCAGGATGAAGCAGGCAAGCGCCAACCAAAAGCCGAGAGAAGGGGCGGTAGGCGGCGGGCGGCGAGTGTCTGCCTTGGTTGTCGCCTGGGCTGGCGCCGGCGCCAGCATGTTGGCAATCGCGTGTACGGCAAAACCACACCAGACCGCACCCATCAAGTAGAGCGGGATATAGTAGACCAGAATATCCCCAATGGCGTAGAAGAGATTGAAGAATTGTTGCAGGATGGCCGTGCCAGCGGTCAGCACCAGCAATGTCCAGTTGCGGCGTTGCCACAACCCGGCAAGCCCGACTGCCATCAACACCAGCCCCACCCAGGTGAAATGAATCCTCCACAGCGTCCACGCCAGCCCTGCGTTCGCCAATGCCTGGGCTGGCGAATAAAAGCCAACCGAAATGGAGCGCCCAGTGATAAAATCAACAAAACCCCCCCAGTTGTTTTGGTAGAGCGCCAACGTCTCCCCGTTCAGCCGCTGGTGATACCAGGGCGACGCATCCGGCCCGCTGCGCAGCGGGATGTAGAGATAGAGCGCCAGCGGCAACAAGCCGGCGAGCGCCATCGTAGCGACTGTGCGCCAGCAGCGCCACCAGTTCCGCGCTAGCAGTGTCAACGCCACCAGCAGACCGGGCACGATCAGCAGCGTCATGGCGTGATGGGTCAGCGACAGGCCCACAACGAGGGCAAGCAGAGCCAATGAGCGGCGCGCTGCTGGCGAGATTGGATGAGATTGGGAGATTGAGAGATTGGAGGCTGGCACTGCTGCATTGCCAGCAGCGTCGCCCGGCCTTCCCAGCTCCACGCTCTGAAAAGCCGCCAGGATCAGTATGATAAAGAGCGCATGGAGCGTGTAGACTTCGGCGATCAGACTCTGACTCCAAAACGTGGGGTTGGCCGCCAGAATGGCCGCACTAAAGAGCGCTCCTACACGGCGTGTTGTGTCGTTCCCTGGAAGCCAGCGACGCATGATAAGAAAGAGCAGCGTTACAGTTGCAGCGCCGACCAGTGCGCTAAAGACGTTGAGCGCCGTCGCTGGCGCAACGCCAATCAATGCCAACAGACGCTGCCACACCCCGCCGGCCAGGAGGTAGAGCGGATAGCCCGTGGGGTGGGCCAGCCCAAAACGCCACGCTGCGGTCTGAAATTCGCCGGGGTCGCCGTCCAGCAGACCAGGCGCCAGCGTACGCAGGTAGAGGGCCAGCGCCAGGGCAAAGAGCAGCCAGGCAATTTGGCGGTCGGTGCGATTCATTGCGTTAAATTTGACCATCGAGCCGCCTTGAACTAAAGTTCAGGCTCACAGCGAAAGCCCGGGTTAACAGGTTGATGTTGCGCCCAGTAAAGAAGGTCCATGCATATGAGCAGCGCCGTCGCCCTGCTAGGGCGATCTACGAGGTGGCAGAGATATCCGGCTAGAAGCCGAACCTGGGGTACCGATACAATTTGTTAAAGCTCATGAAGCAGACCTACGATTGTTGTCGAAGGCTGGGTGATCGATAAAACTTGTGGCCCACCCTCTACGGATACCAGGTGCATGGCTTCAAAATGGAGCGGGTCGGTGCTAACCATTGTGCCGACCTACAACGAGTGCGAAAACATTGAACGGCTGGTGGCGCAGATACGCTCATTGCCCGGTGATATTCATGTCCTTATTGTGGATGACCATTCACCCGACGGCACCGGGCCGATTGTGGACCGGCTCGCAGCCACCGATCCAGGTGTGCAAGTGATCCATCGGCCCGATAAGCTGGGGTTGGGCACCGCCTACAAGACGGGTTTTGCCCACGGTCTGGCCCACGGCTACGACTATCTCTGCACCATGGATGCTGATTTTAGCCACAGCCCGGAGAGTTTGCCCGCGCTGCTCGGCAAGGCCAGCCAGGGTTACGATCTGGTCATCGGCAGCCGGTATGTGCCGGGCGGCAGTGTCGTCGGGTGTACCTGGTGGCGCCGCTTTGTCAGCTATGCGGCCAACTGGCTGGCGCACACCGTGCTCGGCATCGACGCCCGCGATTGCACCGCTGGCTTTCGCTGCTACCGGCGCACGGTGCTCGAAACCATTCCTCTCGACGCAATCTTTAGCAGCGGCTACAGTTTCCTCATCGAGATGGCCTTCTACTGCCAACAGGCGGGCTTTCGGGTGGGTGAAGTGCCCATTACCTTTGTCAACCGCACCGAAGGCACCAGCAAGATCAGCCGTAGCGAAATCTACCGCGCCATGTATACCCTGCTGCGCCTGCGCACTAGCATCTTGCCCTGGGAGCAGATCGTTGGCGTCTACCGGCGCCATCGCAGGCGAGTGACGATGGGCGACAGGGGGTAGGCGATGGACGGTGGCCTTCCGTTGGTCACTCTGCTCGTTGGATACGTACCCAATCCACGGCTGCGGCAAGCAGGCGCCGGTCGCGATTCAGGCTGATCCGTAGAAAGGCGTCGGCTGGGTCGAGCACGACTGCCGCTGTGCCTGGTGCGGCTCCCTGCACACCGGCAATGGCAAAGTAGTTGCTCTGCAACTCTGCCAACGTCACGCCGGCACCGATCGCTTGCAGGGCGGCGACGGCATCTTCGGTGAGGTGAGCGCCGGCGTTACCGTAGCTGGCAACCAGCACTGGCGCTCCCAGCTCCACCTGGCGGAGAAATTCTGCCAGCGCTCCGCTCTCAAATGAATTGGCAGTCGTATCGAAACCCGCCGCCTGCCGAATGGCGCCGCTCTCGCGATCCAAAACGGTCACATTTACACCCAGCCGGCCCGCTGAGGCATCGGTTTGATTCCCCTCTTCGTCAAAGAGTGCGATAAAAGCGCCATCGGCAAAGCCCTTCAGGTCGGCGTCGATAGGCAACTCCACCCCGGTGCTCCCGATGGGCCGTCCGCCGGGGATCACCTGGCGCGGTGGTGCTGCATAGCCCCACTCGAACTGGAGCCGGTTAAGGCCGTCTGTGAGCAAACGGCCGGGTACCGTCCAGATGATTTCCTGCCAGCCATCAGCAAGCTGATGTTCGCCCAGTTCCACACTGTTGACCGCCAGCGCCACCCGCTGCTGAGGGCTTTCCGGATAGGCAAAAGGATGGACACGGACACGCACTACATAGCTCGCCGCCGGATCAACCTGGCGCAGCGGCACAAAGAGCCGGCTTTCGTGTGCAGTCGCCCAGGTAGCCGACGCTTCGTACGGCTGGTCGGTTTCACTCGCATCCCAACCCTCCCCTCGATAGGGAAAGGCGCCACCGACACCCAAGTCTAGCTCAAAGTGGTCGGCGCCGGGCGGCTGTATCACCCGGTAGGCTTCGACGCCATCCTCGGCCCAGAACGGCTCAGCTTCCAGTGGCAAGGTCTCTTTGACAAAGGCCCAACTCTCCTGCCAGTGGTCGGCATAGGGAAAACGTTGCGGGATGGGCGGAAAGAGCAAGACATAGCCCACGTTGTACAAATAGGCCAACTCATCGGCCTGGTCGCGGGCCCGCTCCAACACATCGGGCGCGACCGGCCAGCCAAATTCGATCTCGGTCAGCGCCTGAAAATAAGGGATGCGCTGGAAGTAGGCCAGCTTAAAGTCGGGCGCCCGGCTGATATTGCCGCCGAGAATGGGCTTGCCGTGCGCCGTCTGGTAGTACTGTAGCAAAGTCTGCTCTGCCCCAAAGACGCCAAAACTGTTGCGCCAGCCCAACGGCACCTGTAACACGCTCACCGGCCGCGGATCGGCCGCAATCACATCGTACACTGCCGGGATACGGGCATCCGACAGGGGCAAGGGAATCGCCAGGTGCTCGAAGAGAACGGCGCCGGCCAACACAATCGAGACCAGAGGCCAGAGACTGGAGACTGGAGACTGGAGGTGGTTCTCAGTTTTACGTTCTACGCTCTGCGTTCTACGTTCCCCACCCCCCAACTGCTGCCAGAGCCAGTAGAGGGCATATCCTACCAGCACGGCGATCCCCAACATGAGCAGGACGCTGTTGCGATTGGGCGCCCGGTTGGCCTTGATGATGGGAATATAGTGCAACAGCGCATAGGGCAGGGGGAATGTCGCCTCGATGCCATCCAGATCAAAGCGGTAGCGGCCATCGATCTGCAAGAAGGGGCCCAGCGTGAACAGGCCAAAGACAACGCTTGTCCAGACCCAGATCGCGACCCGGCGGCCGTAACGCACGGCGCCCACCACCGCCAAGACCAGACAGACCCAGCCCAAAAAGACGGTGTTGACATCGCGAAAACCGCTGCCGTTCTCTGCCAGGGCTCGCAACTGCACACGGCGCAACTCGGCCACCAGGTCGCTCCCCCAGAGCGGGTGCAACACCGTAGGGGTGAACCAGCCCAGCAAGTCGGTGCTCAGCGGGATCGCCTCGCCCCACCCCTGGAGCGAGAAATCATCCGTCAAAAACTGGCGCAGGATCGGGATCAACACCGGCGACCAGAGAAGAAAAGCCATAACACCTACCATCGCCAGGGCCGAGACAAGCACCCACAGCCTGCCGGTGCGTTTCTGCAATACCTCTGTACCGGGTCGGGTAGCCTGTTGCGCTGTCGCCCCCTGGGCCAGATAGACGAACCCGGCAATCAACGTAAAGATCGCCAAAAAGAGCGCCGAAATCATCTCTGCCAGACCGGTGAGAGCAAAAAAGAGGCCGGCCAACGCCGCTGCCTTGCGGCGGCGAGGGAGAGAGAGGTCACTGTCTAGACTGCGCAGGAGCATCAAGGCGTAGAAGGGAATCCACTGCGTGGTCACCATGTCATAGTGACCCAGAGCGGCGTAGACAGCGCGGTTGCTGGCAAAGGCGTAGACCAGACCTGCGATCAGGGCAGGGGCAAAGGCGCCGGGCGCACCGATGACATATTGTGGTTCGTTCGTCTCGGCTCTTGCCGCACGCGCCAGCAAGTAACGGACGAGCAAAAAGGTCCCGTACCCACTGAGGACGGTGCTGCTGAGCAGCGCCAGATTGCTGCCAAAGGGCAGGTTGACGGCGAGCATGAGTGGCTGCGCCACCAGTGCATGAAAGAAATTGTAAGTGTAAAGGATCAGATCAATACCGAGTGGATACCAAATCAACTCGGTGTGCAGCGGGCTGGCGAGGCGGTCGACGGCGGCCTCTTTGAAATACCAGATGTTCCAAAGAAAGGTGGATTCATCAAACGCCCACTGTGCGATACCGGGCACATGTGTAGTCAAACGGGTGATCAGCGGCCAGGTGAGGAGTAGTGCGAGAAGCGAGTACAAGCCCAGCGCCACTCGATGGACATGTTTTGACATCATAGGGTGTGCATTATAGCACGTTCCAACTGTGCGCCCCAACACAGCCGGCAAAACGCATTTGGTATTAAGTAGAGAGGTAAAGTCCCGTTCAACGATCCTTCAACGGACCCTTGCTATCCTGTCGTGGAGCGAGCTATACAGTAGCGGTTTTTCTCGGTAGATCGCAATGATCATCATGGATCGTCAACTCGGTTGCTGGTTTTGACAATCCAGCGAGGCAAGTTATGGTCTACTGATGCTGTCTATGCTCGCTTGTAGTCGCTGTTGTTCAACCGGCATAGGAGGAAGAAAATATGGTCCAGCATCCCCCGGCAGCTGTGCAGCACCGCACAGATGTCAAGTCCGAGATCGCTCACCTCCTCGAACGTCTTTTTGAACTGGTGGAAGAGTGCCCCCACCCGCCGGCCAGTTTGCGGCGGTCCCACCTGTGCGATAGGCGCGAGGAAAACACAGTTGACCCCCTCATGGTACATCTGGAGACAGAGGAAGCATTCTATCTCATCGTCAAATGCGCAATTGGGCCAGGACGCACCACCCTCAGCCCGCGCGAGCAGGAGATCGTGCGGCTGGTTTCCAATGGCCATCCCAACAAAGCCATCGCCCGCCAGCTTGCCATCAGCCAGCATACGGTCAACACCCATGTCCGGCGCATTTTCGACAAGTTAGGTGTCAGCAGCCGCGCTGAAATGGTGGCCTATGCTCTGCAATCAGGTCTGGTGGGAACACAGACACCGTACAATTAGAGGCCGATTAGTAGCCGCTTAGTAATTGACAATTGTCAATTGCTAATGGTGGCATCTGGTTGTCACAACGTTATCGTACTCAGGCGCTGCCGGGGGCGTAGGGTCGTGGTTTTTCGGCTATGCAAAGCACACTCGTGCCAAAAGGGAGACGAAAGCGGCGCAACAACACCGCTTCGACCCAACCCACACCGTGGAGTACAGTATTGACCGGTTCGGGGATCGGCTCCATTTCCACCTGATAGATGGTGGCATCGCCGGTGAGGTGCGGGCTGGCCAAATCCGGCTTATAGGGCCGCAACAAGCGCAGGGCCGCAATCAGCGGGAAGAGAAAAAAGTTATTGTAACTGATCCGCCGGATGCG
>QEUW01000831.1 GCA_003577005.1 Chloroflexota bacterium
TCGTGGTGCAGTGGAGCGATGTCTACAGCCGCATCTTCAAGCTGTAGACGGGTGCGACCATGACGATCACCATCCGACCTAACAGTATCACCAGCCAGGCGGAAATCAGCCTGCCGCTGGTGCGGGGCAATGGTCCCACAACCTGGACCATCGCCATCTGACCTGCCCCCCAAAAACTGATCCAAGAAACAAGTTAGAATCAGGCCCAAAAGGAGGCAGGACCAATGGCAAGAAAACGATACACAGCAGAAGACATCATATTGAAACTGCGCGAAGCAGAAGTGCTGCTCAGCCAGGGGAAAACGGTCCAACAAACCGCGCGGGCGTTGGAGATCAGTGAGCAAACCTACTATCGCTGGCGCAAAGACTACGGCGGCATGGACAAGAGCCAGGCCCGACGCTTGAAAGAGTTGGAGCAAGAGAACGCACGGTTGAGACGGGTCGTCGCTGATTTGACGCTGGATAAGGCCATCTTGAAAGAGGCACTGTCAAAAAACTGATCAGCCCCGCTCGGCGACATGCAGTCGTTGAGCATGTCCAGGCCGCGCTGGGAGTGTCCGAGCGCCGAGCCTGCCGGGTGGTGGGGCAACCACGCGCCACGCAGCGCTATGAGGCTCAAGTGGCGAATGACGAAGCACAGCTTACCGCGCGGATAGTGGCGCTTGCGAGTGCGTATGGCCGGTATGGCTACCGCCGGATCACGGCTCTCTTGCAGGATGAAGGATGGCCAGTGAATCACAAACGAGTGGAACGGATCTGGCGGCAAGAGGGCTTGAAGGTTCCGGCCCGACAGCCCAAACGCGGACGCCTGTGGCTCAACGATGGCTCATGCGTGCGGCTGAGACCCGAGTATCCGAGCCATGTTTGGAGCTACGATTTCATGCACGACCGCACCCATGATAGCCGGTCCTTTCGCATTTTGAATGTGATCGATGAGTATACCCGTGAATGCCTGGCGACCGTGGTCAAACGCACGCTGACCCATGACGATGTGCTGCTGTGCTTGACCGCGCTGTTCTGTCAACGCGGCGTTCCAGCGCATCTCCGCTCCGACAACGGGTCAGAATTCACGGCCACGGCGGTTCGGCAGTGGCTCAAACGCCTGGACGTCGCTCCGCTGTTCATTGAACCCGGCAGTCCGTGGGAGAATGGCTATGTGGAATCCTTCAACGGCAAAATGCGGGATGAGCTGCTCGCACGGGAGATCTTCTACTCTCTCAGGGAAGCGCAAATCTTGATCGAAGCTTGGCGGGTGCACTACAATCAGGTGCGTCCTCACAGTGCCTTGGGCTATCGGCCCCCCGCACCCGTGGCGATCCTCGACCCGCTCAGTGCCCAGAGTCTAACTTTGACTCTGGCCTAATGTTCGGGGGCAGCTCAGTTCGGAAGTGGTGGCTGACAAGCGTATCTGGCGCAGCGGGAGTGTAGTGTTTCTCAAAGAGACGGTACGCGACCGCGAATACCGTATCTGTGAACAATGTCGACATTTGCAGATCAGCCGAGAGGCTGGTTTTCCGCTAGATGATGGTTTAGGGCACAACACAGGAACGTG
>QEUW01000252.1 GCA_003577005.1 Chloroflexota bacterium
GGCACCTTTGACCCCATCCACCTGGGCCACCTGATCCTCGCCGAGGAGGCGCGGTCGCAACTCCAACTCGACTGTGTCTACTTTGTGCCTGCCGCCGACCCACCCCACAAGCAAGAGCGCGTGATCACGCCGGTCGAGCATCGCATCTGCATGGTGGAGCTGGCTACGGCCACCGCCGATTTCTTCTGGGTCAGCCGTGTGGACGCCGACCGCCCTGGCCCCCACTACACCACCGATATGATGCCCCTGCTCCAGGCGGAACTGGGCCCAGAGACACAACTCTTCTTCCTTATGGGTTCTGACAGCCTGCGCGACCTGCCCACCTGGCGCAACCCTGGCTGGCTGCTGGAACACTGCTGCCTGGTGACCTTCACCCGCCCCGGCAGCGAGCCGGACTGGGCGGCGTTGGAGCGGACATTCCCGGGTCTGCGCAGGCATATCACTTTGCTGGAGATGCCGCTGTTGGAGATCTCCAGCACCGATTTGCGCGCCCGGGCGCAAGCAGGCCAGACGATCCGCTACCAGGTGCCTTGTGCGGTCGAGGCCTATATCCGCAAGTATCGCCTGTACGAATCCACAGACGCTACCGGCTGACTCGCCCCAGAAGCCACCTTTTAGAAATGATCTCAAAATCTCTGTGCCACACCGGTACTGTTCGAAAGCGTTCCAGAGCCACAACCGATTTTGAGATAGTCGCTTAGCCTGTAAAGATCTCCTCAACACAGCGCCCTTCCCAATCGCGATGCGCCGGGACCCCCAGGATGCGCGCCAGTGTGGGCGCGGTATCGAGCAGCGAAACGGGCGCTGTGATCTCATACCCCTGGCGGATCGAGGGACCCGCCGCAATCCACGGGATCGTCATGTCGTCGGGCGATTCGGTGCCGTGGGTGCGCTCGTGGCCGCCGTGGTCGGCCTGGACGATGAGATGGGTGTCATCGGGCAGCGCGGCCAGCAGCCGGCCCAACTGGCGGTCGACGCGCTCGGCCTGGCGCAGATAGCCGTCGCTCATCCAGCCGTAGCGATGGCCGGCGGTGTCCACCGTGCCAAAGTAGACAAAGGCAAAGTCGGGCCGGATGGCGGGCAGATAGCGGATGGCTGCATCGGCTGTGAGATCGTCGCCATCCTCCTGGTACGAGAGGTCGTGGTACCAGGCAAAGTCCAGGCTGAGCGGCAGGCTGAGGTTGCGCAGCGGCTCCCAGTTGTAAACGGCGACACACCGGCGCTCGGCGCCCTTTGCCACATCGATCAAGCCAGGCAGCGGGCGAGCCATGGGCTGGAAGTCGTTAGTCACCACCCCGTGGCGCGTGGGCGGGACGCTGTGGAAAATGCTCATGTGGCAGGGGAGCGTGACGGACGGCATCACCGATGTGGCCGCCAGTGTGGAGGAGCCACGCTCGCGCAGACCGGTGAGCGTCGGACAGTCGATCTGGGCGAGCGCGTCTGGCCGCAAACCATCGATCATGACGAAAAGGGTAAGTGGAGAAAACTTGGACATCTTGAGCCTTTCAAAAATGGTCGGATGATGGATGATGGACGATAGATGGTGGTCCATCGTCTATCGTCGGTTACTCAACGTGGAATCCGCAACACCTGCCCCACCCGGATCAGATTTGGGTTTGGGATGCCGTTGATCTGCACCAGCACCCGCACGGAAGTGTTATACTGCCGGGCAATGCTTGACAGGGTATCTCCCCGCCGCACCGTATAAAGGAGATAGTCGCCCGCAGCCGGCGGTTGGCCTCCGGCAGGGATACAAAGTTGTTGGCCGGGCCGGATGAGATTGGGGTTGGCCAGATCGTTGGCCTGTACTAGCGACCCGTAGGTCAGGCCGTACCGCTGTGCGATGCGGATGAGCGAGTCTCCGCGTTGCACTGTATAGATCTCGACACACTCTGTTTCCTCTTCCGTGGGTGGGGGGGCGATAGTCGGTTCGTCCGGCTCTTCAGTTGTAGCCATCCCCAGTTGGAGGCCGATGAGCACCGGGTCATGGTCAGAAGAGCGATAAGGGTCGGGACTGTAGTAACCCGGCGGGTTGAAGCGTTCCTCGTAATCGGTGACCTTGGGTTCGTCGGTGTTGATATGCCAATCCGCTGCCCCCGTCACCTGATCTGCCAGGCTGGCGCTGGCGAGGGCGTGGTCAAGATAGCCCGATTGCCCATCAAAGATGTACGAGTAGGCCGTGTCACCGTTGAAGTGGGCGAGCAGGTTGACATAGCCCGCGGCCTCGATGGCGGCAATCGGTGTCTCCTTGGCGTAAGCATTGAGATCGCCCATGATCAGAAAATCTCGATCGCCGCTGCCGGTGGGGTCGGTGGCGAGCCAGGCGGTGAGCTGTTCGGCGGCCTCAGTGCGGCGCTGGTTCCAGGCCCCGGCTCCGTTGCCCGTGTCTTCGTCGCCTGGTCCTGGCGAACCCGAAGGCCGTTTGGATTTGAAGTGGTTGACCACCACGGTAAAGCGTTCACCGTTGGCATCAGCAAAGGTCTGGGCGAGTGGCTGGCGGTTGATCCCACCGTCAGTGAGCGCCGGGTCGAAAGCGCCACTGGCAAGGGTCGCCGCCGGCCCGACCGGTGTGACACTGGCCGGCCGGTAGAGGATCCCTACCGTGATTTCGTCGTTGCCGAGCCTCGTTTCGCCCGGGTCGATCAATGCATAGGCCTTGCTAATTGGAAGACCCGCATTGAGACCGTCCACCAGGTCGTGGATAGCGCTCCCCGGCGCAAAACCATCGTTTTCGATTTCCATGAGGCCGACCACATCCGCATCGAGCGCGCTGATAGCGGCCATGATCTTGGCGCGCTGGCGTTCAAATTCGGAACGTGTGGCCGCGCCGCGCGCGGTAGGGAAGCCGCGTCCCTGGCCGTCCCCATTGAAATAGTTGAGCACGTTAAAGCTCGCCACGCGCACTGTTCCGCCTACCTCCGGCGGCGCGGGCGTGCGTTCGTTCGCCGTGATAAAGCGCGGCGGCGCCGTCGGGTGTAGCCGGTAGCCGATGCCGACCTCGGCGCCCGGCGCCGAATTGATGCGCCCCTGGTCGATGACGCCCACGACGCCCGTCACCTGGTCGCCGCTGCGGATGACGGCAGGCGGCGGTGCGCCGAGATAGGGAACAGGAGCAGGGTTGTCACCTAGGGCACGGATGTCCTGCCCGTCGTCGAGCACCAGCAGGCGGCGGCTATTCTCGGCAGCCAGATCTTGGGCTTCAACGCTGTTCGGCGCATGGAGGTGGGTGGGCTGGAAGGGGCGGTCGCCGCCGGCCAGCGTCATCTGCCCGTAGCGGCCAAGGAAATAGGTTTGCGCCACGGTGACCGGCCCTTCCAGCGCCACGAGCATCCCTTCATATTGCTCCAAATCGGTTCCGCCAGCCAGCAGCACCGGTGTGGGCGTGACGGGGTTCTCTCGGCTGCAAACCAGCACGGCGCTGACACGGGTAAGGCGGGTCAGACTGTTGAATTCGTTGACCACGCCCCTGACCCGTATCAAATCGCCTGCCGCCACATCCACGCCAAAGCCGTTGTCGAGTACAAAGATCCCTTCCGAGGTTGCCGGGTCATCGTCGTGGTCGCGCTCCTCTTCCTGGACAAAAAAGCCGCGCAGCCCCTGGCGGGTATCTTGAAAATCTCCCACGACCACCGCTTCCACCACAACGGTTCCGGTGAGTGCCGCCGCCGGCCCGGCGCTCTGGATAGCATGGACAAATGTCGCCGGGTCACCGCACTGGCCGGCGGCGGCTGCCGCGGCGGGGGCAACATCCGCCGGAGCGACAAAGGCGGGTGGTTGGGTGCCGGATGCACTGGCCAAGGGAAGGCCGGCCAAGTCAGCGCCAGTGTCCGTACCTATGACAAGCACATCCAGCGCACTGTCCAGTGCAAGCGTTGCGTTGGCTGGAATGTCCTCAGCATTGCCGGCGACCAGCGCCAGCCCGATTACCTCGGTGAAGGGCAAAGGGCGGTCGAAGGTCAGAGGCGGCTCGGGTATCAGCGTACGGCTGCCCATGACGAACGAGCCGTCTTCTCCTGTGCGGAAGCCGTCTAGATCGTAGGCGGCGATGACTTGGTCTCGAGCCCGGTTGAAGAACACCAGGCTGAGTCCACTTAGGTCGGTTGCGCCGGAGCCGCCGTCGAAGAGTTCCACCAGACCGAGTTCAGTGTCATTCTGCGGGTCAGCCGCCACCTGGTTGATGAGGATGGCCGGTGGCGTAGAGGCGCCGGCATCATCCTGGGCCAGCAGGATCTGCTTCGGCCAGACAAGGCCCGATATCAGAAGCAGAACAGCCAGCATGGAGATCGATAAACGAACCATAAGCGGCCTCCTTGGTGTTAGTAAGGTATAGGGGAGAAGCGAGACTTTTGACAAACCGCCAAGCTTACCCCGCCCTACGCGATAGCGTCACACGGCCAGCTAGACCGTCTCCAATTTGATGTCGCGGTAGGGGCCGCGGTTCTCAGGCGGGAAGAGCGCTGCGACGTGATACATGATTCGTTCGGCCACTCGCTGCAGGCGCTGGCGACGCTCTTCGCCGGCAAGTTCTGCTTCGACAGCCAGCGGGCCAAAGGGTTTGCCGATGCGCACAACTACGTCGGTACGGCGGAGACGGAGCAAATTGGGGAGGATCTTCTCGGTTCCCAACAAGGCGACTGGGAGGATGCGCGCCTGGCTTTGGAGCGCCAGATAGGCCGTGCCCGGCTCCGGATAGGTCAACTGGGCATCACCGCGTGAGACAAAGCCGTAGTTGTCGTGTGCCTCGTTGGCAATGGCTTCGCCCCGTGAGCGGCGCCGGGCATAGCGCGGGTCGATGCCCCCTTCGGGGAAGATGCCCACAACGCGGCCCTGGCGCAAGGTAGACAAGGCCGTGGTCAGCGCCTCACGGTCGACACGCCCGCGCCAGATGGGAATGCCGTGAAAGGCGCGCATAAAGAGCCGCACAAACCAAAAACGTTGCGACTCGCTGGCAACAAGAAAAGCCGGCTGGAAGGGCAGATAGAGGGTGAGCAACGGTGCATCGAACCAGCTAAAATGGTTGGCAATGACAATCAGCGGACCCTGGCGGGGCACATGGTGCGCCCCCTCGACTTTGATATTGAGCAAGAGCCGGCTGGCTGCTCGGCCAAAAATCAACAAGAACCAACCCAACACAAAATTGGCGAACCGATCCACAAGTCGCATACGATGTTACCTGAACTCTTCCAATGATGCGCAATTCCAAATTGAATAGGAGGTACACAGTTGATTCGTTCCCCAGAGGTGCAACGCACTTTGCCAGTGCATCGCACCTAAGCAACTGCGTACCTTCTATTCAATGTCTCTATTGAACGCCTGCTGCCAGACGCTTGATTATATCGAGAGCAGTTTATCATCAATTTAACAGAACATTAGCGATAGACTATCCTATTGTACATCATGTTCTATTTTTGGGCAGGCTCTATGTGGGCAGGTAGAGTTTCTCAAAAGTGACTTTACGAAAGAAAGACTTCCGGGAGGTGACCAGTATAATTTTTGGTCTGGAAAATGTGCTCTGGTCACCTCCCGGAAGTCTGGCCGCAGCGAGAATCGGTGAATTTTGAAAAGCGAACAGCACGCGCACCCGTGTGCGTCCCCACTTGGGTGAATGTAGGCTCTTTGCTACAATAGAGTGGCTGTAGGCAGTCGGGCCTCCGGTCAAGCCACCCCCAAACAGTTGGAAGAGAGATAGAAACCATGAACCAACAAGGCCGTCCTGACCTGGGACCAGTAGTGCAAGTGGGCATCGTCGTCCGCGATGCCGCTGCAACCGCCCAGGCCTGGGTGGAGCGCTTCAAACTGGAGCCGGCCTATATTGTCGATTGGCCGCCACCCGGCCACAACCTGGAAGGCACCCGCACCTATCACGGCCAGCCAGGGGACTTCCGCATGAGGCTGGCTTTTGTGGAGACCGGGCCTGTCCAGATCGAGTTTATCGAACCGCTCGAAGGCGCAAATATCTACGCCGACTTTCTTGCCGAACAGGGCGAGGGTATCCACCATATCCTCTTCGAGGTGGACGACCCGCAGGCCGTAGCCGACGGGCTGGGCGTCAAAATCCTCCAGAGTGGCGGCTCGATCCTCCGCCCCGGCGCTCTCTGGGCCTACCTCGACACACAGGATCTTCTAGGCTGTATCGTCGAACTCAAATCAAAACAACCTCTGAGCCCATAACACAGCACCCCTGCAACACACAACACACAACACACATCACACATTACGCATTACGTATCACGCATCACGTATCACGCATCACGTATTACACCCATGTCCCTACTCGCACTTGACCTCGGCACCACCTTTATCAAAGGCGCAGTGCTTGATCTGGATGCACTGCGGATCAACCATGTGCGCCGGCAACCTTTTCCCCCTCCGCTGTCCGGTCGGCCATCGCTCTTTTACGAAGTAGACCCGCAGGTCGTTGTGCAGACGGTCCGCGCCCTTATCGACGAACTGCTGGTGACTGCGCCGCACTGCACAGGCGTCATCCTTTGCACCCAGATGCACGGGCTGGTGCTCACAGCGCCGGATGGGCAGGCGCTCTCCAACTGCATCACCTGGCAGGATCAGCGCGTGTTGACAGCACATCCGTCCGGCGGAACGTTCTTCGAACGGCTGGCGGACCAGGTGAGCCCGCAGGAACGGCTGCAACTCGGCAACGAGCTGCAACCAAGCCGGCCGCTCTGCTATCTCTACTGGATGGCCGAAACGGGTCAACTGCCGGCGGAACCTGCCTATCCGGTGGGGCTGGCCGACTTTGTCATCGCCAACCTGTGCCAGACCACGCCAGCCATGGAGTCCACCGGCGCCGGGGCCCACAGTGCGTTCAATCTGGCGACGCTAGACTGGCACCATGCCCTCATCGAGCGCCTGGGGGTGGATACTTTGCAGTGGCCGGCCCTTCGCCCATTCGGCGAGGTGGTGGGCGAATTGAGCAGCGCTGGCCGGTCGCTGGCCTGTTATACGCCTGTCGGCGACCACCAGTGCGCCGTCGTGGGTGCGCTGCTTGGCGACGATGAACTCTCGCTCAACATCTCGACCGGTTCGCAGGCGAGCACGGTCACGCCTACCTGGCAGCCAGGCGACTACCAAACCCGCCCCTTTTTTGACGGCCATTTCCTCAACACGGTCACCGGCATCCCAGCCGGGCGGGCGCTCAACCATCTGGTCAACCTGCTGAACGAACTGGCGCGCAGCCAGGGCGTCACCCTGGCTGACCCATGGCCCTATATTGCAGCGCAGGCCACCGCCATCAAAGAGACCGACCTGAGCGTCAATCTATCGTTCTTCGACAGCGTTGGCGGCAAACAGGGGGCGATCACCCACATCCGCGAGGAGAACCTGACCGTGGGCCATCTCTTCCACGCTGCCTTTCAGAACATGGCCGAGAACTACCATGCCGCGGCGCATCGCCTCTCGCCCGCTCTGCCGTGGCGCGGGCTGGTCTTTTCGGGCGGGCTGGCGCAGAAGGTCGATGTGCTGCGCGACCTGGCCCAACACCGGTTTCAGCTTCCTTACCGGCTCAGCCCCTCGTCTGAAGATACGCTCCTGGGCATGCTGGCGTTGGGGCTAGTCGCGACCGGTCAAGTTCGCTCGGTGGCCGAGGCGACAAAGACACTTCGTGTGCGGTATAATGAGTAGCGGTCAGTGTGCAATTGAATCAAAGGGGCTCTACACGATTCCCCGGAAATTGCGGAGTTTGCACGCCCCCCGTGCGAATGGTTCGCACGGGGGGCGTGCAAACTCCGCAATTTGTGCCCAATCCCAAAGGAGAACCCATGACGCAAGCTAAGGAATATCTCGTTTTTGTCGGCACCTATACCGGAAAACTGGGCCACGTGGAAGGCAAGGCCGAGGGCGTCTACACCTACCGGCTGGATGGCGCGACCGGCGCAATGACGCAGCTCAGCGTGGCAACCGGCGTGGTCAATCCCTCCTTTGTAGCGCTAGACCCGCAGCACCGCTATCTCTATGCCGTGAGCGAGGTGATCGATGAGAGCAGGCGGAGTGGGGGCGGTGTGGCTGCCTTTGCCGTGGACCGCAGCACCGGCGCGCTGACCGCGCTCAACACGCGGTCGAGTGGAGGGGCTGGCCCTTGTTATGTCACCGTTGATGCCACGGGCAAGTGGGTCTTGACAGCCAACTACAACAGCGGCAGCGTGATCGTCCACCCGATCCAGCCCAATGGCAGCCTGGGCGAGGCGAGCGACTTCAAACAGCACGAGGGCTCCAGCGTCAACCCGCAGCGCCAGGAGGGTCCCCATGCCCACTCGTTTGTGATTGCGCCCGACAACCGCTTTGCCTACGCCCCTGACCTGGGCATGGATAAGGTGATGATCTACCAGTTCGACGCCAATAACGGCAAGCTCACCCCCGGCGACCAGCCCTTTGCGCAGACCGAGCCGGGCGGTGGCCCGCGCCACTTTGATTTTCACCCCAACCGCAAGTTTGCCTATTGCAACCTGGAGATCGGCAACAAGGTGGTCGTCTTCGCTTATGACGAGGCCAGCGGCAGCCTGCAAGAGATCCAGTCCACCTCTACCTTGCCGGCGGACTTTAGCGGGCGCAGCCACACGGCGGACCTGCACATCCATCCCAGCGGCAAGTTCCTCTACTGCTCCAACCGCGGGCACGACAGCATCGCCATGTACGCCGTCGATGAAGCGACCGGCAAGCTCACCTTCCTGGGCGCCGAATCGACCCAGGGCCAGACGCCGCGCAACTTTGCCATCGACCCGAGCGGAACGCTGCTGCTCGCCGCCAACCAGAACAGCAGCACTGTCGCCGCCTATCACATCGACCAGGAGACGGGCAGACTCACGCCGACCGGCGCTATTTCCGACGTGCCTACGCCCGTCTGCCTCAAGCTTGTGTCTGCGGCTGCATAATCCATCTTCGTTAGACAACCTGCTGAAAACGTAGAGAGCTTGCTCAAAGGCGGCGTAGACGAAATTTTGAAGCCTGGCGTTTCTCCATCAAGAAAATGCCAGGCTTCAAACAGACCAACGATAGACATGCAGCAAAACTGGATTCTCCACGCGCACAGCCGCCACCACTATTGGTCAGGAGCCGGAGCGCTCTCTATCAAGTCGTTTACCCAGGGCCAGGCCTACTACGAAGTCGGTGCGGCGCGCTTCCTGGTGGATGAGCACGCTTACCTTGTCCTCAATCAGGGCCAGGAATACACCATTACGGTTGATACACCCACGGCGATGGAATCCTTCTGTATCTTCTTCGCCCCAGATTTTGCCCAGTCGGTCTGCCATAGCCTCGGCGCCCCTACTGAGGGGTTACTCGATGACCCGCAGAGGGTCAGCGCACCTGTTACCTTTTTTGAACGAACCTATCCACATGACGATCTGCTGTCGCCTACCTTAGCAAATCTACGGAAGGAGTACCCACTACGCCGTGACGATGCAGTTTGGGTGGAAGAGCAGCTTCACTGCTTGATGAGGCAGTTGCTCATCACCCAAGACCGTGTCCGGAGCGAAACGGCGCGGTTGGGAGCGGTGCGGCCAGCTACCCGCACCGAACTCTACCAGCGTCTCTGGCTCGCCTACGATTATATCGCCGCCGAATATGCGCAACCCCTCAGCCTGGCGGAGATCGCTCGTATGGCATCGCTTTCGCCCAACCATTTGCTCCGCAGCTTCAAACAACTGTTCGGGCAGACTCCACACCAGTTTCTGACTGAGCGCCGGCTGGAACGGGCAAAGTGGCTCTTGCGACACACCGACCACCCAGTGACCGAAATCTGCTTTGCCGTCGGGTTCGCTAGTCTGGGATCCTTCAGTTGGCTCTTTCGCCGCCGGGTGGGTTTCTCCCCGGAACAGTTTCGCCGGCTCCAATCTGGGTGATTTTGAAGAAGCGCGTCCGCCCACGCCGTGCTATGATGGATGGCGCAGGTTGGTCTATTTCTTTGATTCACCCGGAGCAGAACGATGTCTACTGCCAGAGTTGGAGTCACCCAGATCGGTCAGATTGCCATCCGTGCGCAAGAGCTGGAGCGCGCTATTGCCTTTTATCGGGACGTGCTCGAGCTGCCTTTCCTCTTCTCCACGGGCGGCCTGGCCTTTTTTCAGTGTGGCGAAGTCCGCCTCATGCTCAACCGTCCCGAAACAGCTGCTGTCGATCATCCCGGCTCAATCATCTACTACAAGGTCGCAGATATTCAACAGGCGTACGGTCGGCTGCGAAATCAGAACGTCCAGTTTATCGACGAACCCCACCTGATCGCCAAAATGCCCGACCATGAGCTGTGGATGGTCTTTTTTTACGATACCGAGGGCAACACCCTGGCGCTGATGGCAGAGGTGAGGGAATAGGGGTTGAGCGTGAGATTCCTCAATCTCATGCCTGCTCTTTACACCGGCAACCCCACAAACAGCCGGCTCTCCACATCCACCAGTGGATCAATTTCCCCACTGGCCGCAGCGCGGGCAAAGGCGACGCCCGGCTGTTCGGCGCGGCGCGCCCGCGCCAGCACATGGAAGCTCTTGGCCGCAGTGCGGCTGAGCAGCGGCTGCCCGGCCGCCTCCCACTGCTGGGCGATGCAAGCCAGCCCGGCCCGAGCACCGGGGATCACGGCCTGAAAATCCGCCAGCGACAGCCCCTCGCGAAAGCCCTGGCGAACGAGCGTAGGCTTGCCATATACATCCTGAACCACCCGCGGGATGCCGAGCACATGCATCAACGCCCGCAAGTGCCCCAGGGGGTTGGCGCCGCTCTTGATCCCTAGGACATAGGGGGCAAAGTCGCACTGTTCCTCTGGGCAGGCCAGGATCTGCTCGGCTGCCTGCTCGGCATAGGCGCGCAACAATGCTGGGTCGTCCGTGGCCGGTAAGGGGGGCGGCTGCCAGGCCGCCCCTGTAAACGCACTCAGGGACACCCCTGACCCTTGCGCAACCTCAAACCCACGTCGCCAGAGTTGTGTCACCCTGGCCAGGGTCTCCGCCGGGCCCTGTCTGGCCAGGGTCCGCTGCAACGCCTCGCTCAGCGTCACACGTGTCACAAAGCCAATGGAGTGGTCTATCCAGCCTCCGACAATTTCCTCAATCTCCTTGCGCCCCTGCTCACCTCGGCTCAAATAAGCCAGACCCCACATAGCCTCTCGCGAGGGAACTACCTCCTCCAGTAGTCTTGGATCACGAGTGAGGTGACTGGCCACGGATAGGTGCGTCTCTGCCTCTTGCTGGCCGGCGTCGGTAATGGGCAAAAAGAGCGCAGCCTGGTCGCCATCGAAGTCGGCGTCGAGTAAGCGACAGGTCAAGGGGTGCAGCCGGATCACCCGGCTCGCCTCGCGCACAGGATGGAAAGCCAGCATGGCGGTTGGGGCTATGGAAGGCGGGCAGTTGACGATGACCCAGGCGCGGGCCATTAGTGCATCCAACTGTTCGTTCGCCTGCGGGGTGCGTTGTCGCACGGCCTCGGCGTCGAGAAGTGCAACGCAGTAGGCGTGGAGGCGCGTCTCCAGCGTCGCCGTTGCCTGCTCGATCAAGGCGGGCGGTGCGTTGCTGTGGAGCAGCCGCGCCAGACGGTTGTTGGCTTCGGCCAGGGCTGTGTATGCGGGCAGCGGCGTCGATTGCCCGTCTGGCGCAACCAGCGGCTCGGTGCTCCATTGGGGCCATAACCAATCCGGAGTGGACATGGCCGGGAATGGCGCCACGGCCGTAAGTTCGTGTTCGCCTAGCCAAGGGTGGGACAGTGGGCGGGCCAGGATCAGGGCGTTGTCCCCAGGTTGCGCCAGGCGAAAGTGGAGCCGCCCGCCTTCCAACTCCAGGTTGATACCGGCG
>QEUW01000253.1 GCA_003577005.1 Chloroflexota bacterium
TGGGTCTCATGCCGGCCTCCACACATGCGGCCAGCCGGTCAACGTCCAGGTCAAAGCCGCACACAGTGTAGCCAGCAGCCAGCAGATTGCGCACCATGGGCTCGCCCATTGCGCCCAAGCCGATAAAACCCAGGGTAGGACGTTGATTCATGGTTAGCTTTCTGTTGACGATGGACGATGGCTGATAGACGATTGGAGCGCACGCCACACCCGCTCTGGGACGTAGGGCAACTCGTCGATCCAGACACCGATGGCGTCGTGAATGGCGGCGCCAATCGCCGGTGCGGTTGGGATCAGCGGCATCTCGGCCATGCCGCGCACGCCGAGCGGCCCCTGCGGGTCGGGCAATTCGAGGATCACCGGCTCGATGACCTCGGCCATGTCGAGCACACCGGGGATCAGGTAGTTGCTCAAATGGGGTGTGAGCGTGCGCCCCTCTTTCTGGATAAAATTCTCCATCAGAGTCCAGCCGATGGCCTGCGCCACGGCCCCCTCGATCTGCCCCTCGATGAGTTGCGGGTTGACCGCCTTGCCTACATCGTTGACACTCACCAGCCGCTCCACATGCACGTGACCGGTTTCCAGATCGACGGCCACCTCCGCCACTTGGGCGCAATAGCCAAAGGTGATATTGGGCGTCCCTTCGCCCGTGACCGGAGCGTACGGTGTCGTCGGGGTCGGGTAATAGATGAACTCGCCGCGCGCCGGCCGTTCCTCATCCTGCCAGGCCTGGCGCGCCCGTTCGATCGCACCCAGAATGGCATTTCCCGTCATAAAAGTCAGACGGCTGGCCGATGCGCTGCCGCTGGAGCCAGCGTCGTCGCTGTCCCCGGCCCGCAGTTCCACCAGGTCAAGCGCCAGACCCAACATCTCGGCGGCCAACTGGCGCATGGCCTGGTGCGCCCCCTGCCCGACGTCAGCTCCGACACAGCCTAGCACTGCCCGTTCGACCTGTGTGCCGCCCTGTAACTCCACCCACACTGCGCAATGTTCGGGGAAGCCCAGGCTAAACCCCACATTCTTGTACGAAAGCGCAAGCCCCCGGCCACGGGCGACGCGGGTGCGCGAGGCATCCAATGAAGTGGTGATTTTGGATTTTGGATTTTGGATTTTGGAATCCCCACCATCGCCATGCGGATCGTTCGGAAAGCCAAAATCCGAAACCCAAAATTGCCCGGCTTTTTCCAACACTTCCGCTGCCGTACAGCCAGGCGGAACAGGGGTGCGCGTCGGCAAGATCGACCCTTCGCGCCAGACGTTGCGCCGGCGCAGTTCCACCGGGTCCAGGTTTAAGGCGGCGGCGAGCTTGTTCATCTGCATCTCGGCGGCAAAGTGACCTTGTGGCCCGCCAAAGCCGCGGAAGGCGCCGCCCGGACAGTTGTTGGTATAAACGGTTCGCGCTTCAAGTAGAACGTTTGGAATCTCGTACGGGCCCAGGCTAGCCATGATGGCATTGCCGAGTACTTTGGTGCTGGTGTAGGCATAGGCGCCACAGTCGCTGGTCATAGCCACCTGTGCAGCGACGATCTTCCCCGCTTTGGTGGCCCCCCATTTGGCATGAATCACAAAGGGATGGCGCTTGTGGTGGCCGATGATGCTCTCTTCCCGGCTCCAGACTGTCTTGACCGGGCGTCCGGTCTTCCAGGCGGCCAGCGCCAGCACGATCTGCACCGACATATCTTCGCGCCCGCCAAAAGCGCCGCCGATGGCCGGGTAGCGCACGACGATCTGCTCCTCGGGCAGGCCGAGCGCGTGGGCGACCTGGGCGCGGTCTTCGTGCAGCCACTGCCCGGCCACGATCACCTCGATGCGGCCATCCTCGCGCACAAAGGCCAGCCCGGCCTCCGGCTGAAGATAGGCGTGCTCCTGGGCGTGAGTGCGATAGGTGGACTCGACGATCACATCCGCCTGGGCAAAGCCGGCAGCTACATCGCCCCGCTCGATGCGCAACGTTTGCAGGATGTTGGAATTCCAGTCGCGCTCGCCGTAAGGATAGGGAAAAGGGTCAGGGTGGAGCAGAGGCGCGTCCGGCTGCAGTGCCTCGACGAGATCGGTGATGACCGGCAACGGCTCATAATCGATGCGGATGAGTTGGGCGGCGTGCTCGGCCTGCGCCTGCGTCTCGGCCACCACTACGGCTACATGGTCGGCCTCCCAGCGTACCCGTTCGGCGGCGGGGGTGCTGCCCGGCCCGCAGAGCACCGGCTGGTCAAGAACGACCAGGCCATACTCATTCACCGGCACATCTTTGGCCGTAAGAATGGCCACCACACCGGGTGCAGCTTCGGCCCGGCTGGTATCGATCCGCAAAATGCGGGCATGGGGCACACCGGCAAAGACGACCTTCGCCCACGCCTGCCCCGGCAGGTCAATGTCGCCAGGGTACGGGGCGACGCCGGTCACTTTGTCCACGGCGTCGAAGCGGGGAATGCTACTGCCTACGGCTCGCATCATCGCTCTCCTCAATCTCCTCCAGCCCCAAAGAATCTCCATGAATCTCCTCTAATCTTCAAGTGACTGGAGATTGCAGAGATTGCGAGAGATTCATGGAGATTTTATGTACGCGCCAACATCGGTCCCAGCGGACGGCCACCGATCAGGTGCATGTGCAGGTGATAGACCTCCTGGCCGCCGTGCCGGTTGCAGTTGACCAGCAGCCGGTAACCATCCTCGGCGATACCCTCTTGCCGGGCGATCTTGGCGGCTACAGTGAAGAGGCGGCCCAGCGCGGCTTCATCTTCGGTGGTCACGTCATTGGCGGTGGGGATCAGCTTGTTGGGCACGATCAGGATGTGGGTCGGCGCCTGCGGGCGGATGTCGCGGAAAGCAGTCACTAGTTCATCCTGGTAGACAATGTCGGACGGAATCTCGCGGCGGATGATCTTGCTGAAGATCGTTTCTTGGGCCATGAAGCACCCCCAGTTATAGGCATCGGTACGAGTGTGTCGTCCATACTACATCGACTTTCCAGATACCGTCAACCTCAGCACGGAGTAGTGGAGGCATTTGCTACAGGTAGGTATTGACAATGTGTCGCCTCCACCGGTATAGTGTATACGAATCCACGTATGATGCTACAGGAGGGGAGTAATGGACTTCAGCCGGCCGCCTCACCTAGAACCGGTGATCGAACGCATCCGTACTTTTGTCGAGCAGGAACTGATCCCCCTGGAGCCGGACTACCTCAACGGCGAGTTCCGTGATCTGCTCCCCACGCTGGCCGAGAAACGCCGCCAGGTGAAGGAACTCGGCCTCTGGGCACCCTGGTTGCCTTCCGAGTACGGCGGGATGGGCCTAACGCTCGCCGAATACGCCCACGTCAGCGAAGAACTGGGGCGCACGCCGCTCGGCCACTACGTCTTCAACTGCCAGGCGCCCGATGTGGGCAACATGGAAGTGCTGATGCTCTACGGCACACCCGAGCAGAAACACGCCTGGCTGGAACCCCTTGCCCGTGGCGAAATCCGCAGTTGCTTCTGTATGACCGAACCCGAAAACCCCGGTTCCAACCCGGTGCTGATGGACGCGACGGCGGTCAAGGAGGGCGATGACTATGTCATCAACGGCCACAAGTGGTTTAGCACGGCAGCCGACGGCGCTGCCATTGCCATCGTCATGGCGATCACTGACCCAGAGGCCGAGAGCCGCCATAAGCGCGCCAGCCAGATCCTCGTGCCGACCGACACGCCGGGCTACCGCCTGGTGCGCAACATTTCGGTCATGGGCGAGGCCGGCAGCGACCACGCCAGCCATGCCGAGGTACGCTTCGAGAATTGCCGGGTGCCGCAGCGCAACCTGCTCGGCCCCGAAGGCACGGGCTTTCAGATCGCCCAGGAGCGGCTTGGCCCTGGCCGCATCCACCACTGTATGCGCTGGATCGGCATCGCCGAACGGGCGCTGGAGTTGATGTGCCAATATGCCACCCGCCGTCGGATGTCGTCACACGCCCTGTTGAGCGACCAGCAGGCCGTGCAATTTTGGATCGCCGAGAGCCGCGCCGAGATCGACGCTGCCCGGCTGCTCGTCCTCCACGCCGCCTGGAAGATCGACCAGGTGGGCGCTCCCGCCGCGCGTGTCGAGATCTCGACCATCAAGTTCTTTGTCGCCAATATGCTCCAGCGCGTGCTCGACCGCGCCATCCAGACGCACGGGGCGCTGGGCATGACCGACGACACGCCGCTCTCCTACTGGTATCGCCACGAGCGCGCCGCCCGTATCTACGACGGGCCGGACGAGGTGCATAAGTGGGTGGTGGCGCGGCATCTGTTGAGCAAGTATCGGGCATAAATGAGCTACACCATTGCTGTCCTGGCGGATGTTCATGGCAATCTCGCCGCGCTGGAGGCTGTGTTGGCCGATCTCTCCGCCCAGCCGCACGAGGCCGTGGTGCTGGCCGGCGACCTGTTGGCCAACGGGCCACAGCCAGCCGAGACGCTTGCGCGTATTCAGGAACTTGATGCGCAGGTCATCTACGGCAACATGGACGAGGCGATTGTCAAGGCGACGCCGGATAACCCGGTTGTTTGGTGGGCGCGCCAGCAGGTCGGCGCGGCGGGTGTTGCCTATCTCGAAGGGTTGCCCTTTGCCCACCGGATCACGCCGCCAGGAGGCGAGGCGCCGGTGTCAGATCTTCTGGTCGTTCATTCGACACCACGCAGCGTGTACGATATACTTATCCTACAGTTGGAGCCGTATGGGACAAATTTTATGGCCACCACACCCGAAGAGGACGCCGCCGAGATGCTCGATGATACGCGTGCTGGTTTGATTGTTTACGGCCACATTCACTATTTTTCAACCGGAATGGTGCGCGGCCAACCGATCAGGTCGATAGGTTCGGTCGGTTTTCCCTTCGACGGTGACCGGCGGGCTGCGTATGCCCTGCTACACTGGGACGGCACGGCGTGGCAGCTCTCTGCGCGCCGGGTGCCTTATGCCTACGAAAAGACGGTGGCCGCCATCAGGCGTTCAGGACAACCGTTGCCCGAACGCTATGCACAAATGATTTTACAGGCTAAATGGCTGCCGTGGACGCAGTTTTCGTAAAAGAGAGCAATTTTTCTTCCACCCAATGAACGAACCAAAACGTCCCCGGCGCTTTCAAAAGTGCCGGGGACGTTTGGCGAAATAGAACAGGTGCGCAAACGATGCCAAAACGAACCGATCTTTCCTCCATCCTCATCATTGGCTCTGGCCCGATTGTGATCGGCCAGGCGTGTGAGTTTGATTACTCCGGCGCACAGGCGTGTAAGGCGCTGCGCCAGGAGGGCTACCGCGTGGTGCTGGTCAACTCCAACCCGGCCACCATCATGACCGACCCGGAAATGGCCGACGCCACCTATGTCGAGCCGCTAACGGTGGATGTGGTCGAGCGGATCATCGCCAAAGAGCGCCCCAACGCGCTCTTGCCCACGGTAGGCGGGCAGACGGGGCTCAACCTGGCCGTAGCGCTGGCGGAAGCCGGCGTGCTCGACAAGTACGGCGTAGAACTGATCGGCGCCAATCTGCGCGCCATGCAGGTGGCCGAAGACCGCTGGCTCTTCAAAGAGGCGATGACCAGCGTCGGGCTGGAATCTCCCCGCAGCGGTATTGCCCACACGCTGGAAGAGGCGCGCCAGATCGCCCGTGAGGTCATTGGCCGCTACCCCATCTTCATCCGCCCCAGCTTTACCCTGGGTGGCAGCGGCGCCGGCACCGTCTTTACCCCCGAAGAGTTCGATGAAAAGGTCAACTGGGGGCTCAAAGAAAGCCCCGTCCACAGCGTGCTCATCGAAGAGTCGCTCATCGGCTGGAAAGAGTACGAACTCGAAGTCATGCGCGACCGTGCCGACAACTTTGTCGTGGTCTGTTCGATTGAAAATCTCGACCCCATGGGCGTCCACACCGGCGACAGCATCACCGTGGCCCCGGCACAGACGCTCACCGACAAGGAGTACCAGCGGCTGCGCGACCAGGCGCGGCTGGTCATGCGCGCCGTGGGGGTGGAGACGGGCGGCAGCAATGTCCAGTTTGCGGTGGACCCGGTCACCGGCCGCGTGGTGATCATCGAGATGAACCCGCGCGTCTCGCGTTCCAGCGCGCTGGCCTCCAAGGCCACCGGTTTTCCCATCGCCAAGCTGGCGGCCAAAGTGGCTGTCGGCTATACGCTCGACGAACTCAAAAACGACATCACCCAACAGACGGTGGCGGCCTTCGAGCCGTCGATTGACTATGTGGTGGTGAAGATCCCGCGCTGGGCCTTTGAGAAATTCCCCGGTGTCGACCGTGAACTGGGCCCGCAGATGAAATCGGTGGGCGAAGCGATGGCAATTGGGCGCACCTTCAAGGAGGCGCTGCAAAAAGGCATCCGCAGCCTGGAGATTGGCCGTGACGGCTTTGGCCCGGTCGAGCGTGACGCCGAGGGCCACTTCAAGGGATACGATGCCGGCACAACGCTACACGACCTCCTGCGCATCCCCAACCGCGACCGGCTCTTCGCTGTCTACGAGGCGCTCAAGCAGGGCGACAGCCCCACCACCATCTGCCAACTCACCCACTTCGACCCGTGGTTTGTGGCCCAGATCGCCGAGATCGTCGAATTCGAGCGCACGCTGTCCTGCCTCGATGCCGGGACGCTCCACCAGGCCAAGCGGATGGGTTTTTCCGATGCACAACTGGCGCGTATTGCCAATGAGAGACTAGAGACTGGAGACGGGAGACTGACTGACGAGGACTCCCCAGTCTCTAGTCTCCCGTCTCCAGTCTCCGAGCACGACATCCGCCGCCTGCGCCAGGCCTTTGGCATCCTCCCCACCTACCACCAGGTGGATACCTGTGCGGCTGAGTTCGAGGCGTACACGCCCTATCTTTACAGCAGCTACGAGAGCGAAAGCGAGGCGCCGCCTACGGACCGGCCCAAGGTGATCATCCTGGGCGGCGGGCCCAACCGCATCGGCCAGGGCATCGAGTTCGACTATTGCTGTGTCCATGCCAGCTTTGCCCTGCAAGAGTTGGGCTACGAGACCATCATGGTCAACTGCAACCCCGAAACGGTGAGCACCGACTATGACACCAGCGACCGCCTCTACTTCGAGCCGTTGACCCTAGAGGATGTGCTCAACATCGTAGACAGGGAGACAGGGAGACAGGGGAAGGACGAGCAATCCAAAATCCAAAATCCAAAATCTAAGGTCCTCGGCGTCATCGTCCAATTCGGCGGGCAGACGCCGCTCAATCTGGCGAACCGGCTCGCCGCGGCGGGGGCGCCGATCCTGGGGACGCTGCCCGAGGCGATTGATCTGGCCGAAGATCGCGACCTCTTTGGGGCGCTGCTGGAGCGGCTCGATATTCCCGCGCCCGCCCACGGCAGCGCTCGTTCGGCCGATGAGTCAGTTGTGATCGCAGAGCAGATCGGCTACCCGGTCGTCGTACGGCCCTCGTATGTCCTCGGTGGGCGGGCAATGGCAATCGTGAATGACGAGGCTTCGCTCCGGCGCTACATGGCCGAGGCTGTGAGTGTGGCCGATAACCGCCCCATCCTTATCGACCAGTTTTTGGAGGATGCCATCGAGGTCGATGTGGATGCCGTCTGCGATGCAGAACGGGTCGTGATCGGTGGGGTGATGCAGCATATCGAAGAGGCAGGCATCCACAGCGGCGACAGCGCTTGCGTGCTGCCACCCTACAAGATCAGCCTCTATCACTTGAATATCATCCGCGAATATACCGAAAAGCTGGGTCTGGCGCTGGGTGTGCGCGGGCTAATGAACGTGCAGTACGCTATCAAAGACGATGTGGTCTATGTGCTGGAGGTGAATCCGCGCGCCAGCCGCACCGTTCCCTTTGTCAGCAAGGCGACGGGGGTGCCGCTGGCGAAGATAGCTGCCCAGGTCATGGCAGGCAAGAGGCTGGCCGAACTGGGCTTTACCAGAGAGCCGCCGCTCGATGGCTTCTTTGTCAAAGAGGCTGTGCTGCCGTGGAAAAAGTTTACCGGCATCGATACGATCCTTGGGCCGGAGATGCGCTCTACCGGCGAGGTGATGGGCCACGCCTCTTCCTTCGGTCATGCTTTTGCCAAGAGCCAGTTGGGCGCCGGCACAGGTTTGCCGCTGGAAGGCGGGGTGCTCATTACCGTGAATGACTATGATAAGGCCAGCGCGCTCAAGATCGCTCGCGACCTGCACCGGCTGGGTTTTACCATCTACGCCACCGAAGGGACCGGCGCGCTTGTCCAACACGCTGGCACGCCGGTGACGCTCCTGGACAAGGCGAGCAGCGATGGACAAGGCTACTCTACGCTCGACGCCATGCGCGACGGCAAGATCCAGTTGATCATCAACACGCCGCTAGGGCCGCAAAGCCGCGACGACGGCGCCCGCATCCGCAGCCTGGCGACACGCATGGAGGTGCCACTGATCACCACGCTCTCGGCGGCGCAGGCCGCGGTTAACGGTATCCGCGCCCTGCGCCAAAAGGAGTTGAAGGTGCGCAGTCTGCAGGAGCATTACAGTCTGGGTGGCGAACGTTAACAATTGTCAATTGTCAATTGACAATTGTTAATGAGCTAGATGTCCAGATGTTGATGATCATGTTTGGGCTTGCTGTCTTCTTTGCCGGTCTGACCCTGTGGTTGGGCCTCTATCTCATCCAACGCGAGGGGGCGGATGGGCGCCTGCGCTGGGTGGGCGGCGTGCTGGTGGTCTACGCTGCTGCCACAGCCGGCCTCGCGGCTGCGGAAAGCCCGTGGACCTGGCTGTTGCTGGGCATCGGCAGCATTCTGTGGGTGCTCGACCTGGCGCTGGCCTACCGGGGTGTAGTGGCGGCGGGCGAAGCCTTCTGGCCCGATGCCCTGCGCTCGTTGGTTGCGGCTGCGCTGGCGGCGATCCTCTTTGGCCTGCCTGTAGCCGTGACCGTGGGGGCGACAACTGGCGCACTGCCCGCTCTGCGTCTGTTACTGTTGGTCATTGTAGCGCTGGCCATCGGCAGCCAGGTCTTGGCCGAACCGTTGCAGCGGGTGCTTGACCGCATTGTCTTTCGCGCACAGCCCGCTCTCCAACAGACGCGCGCTGACTTGCGCGCCACCGCCGAGACGCTGCCCAGGGTCGCTGACCAACTGGACCCACTAGGGCTGGACGAGGCTGAGTTTGTCCGCCTTACCCGCCGTGCGCTCAGTTGCTATGGCGACCTGCCACGTTTGTCGGCCAGCCCGCTGACGCGCCTGTCTACGATTGATAGCCGGCTCACCGGGCAGACGAGCGCGGTTACAACGCTGGCTCGCGCCACGGAGCTGCAACGCCTGCTCCTGGAAGCGATCCAGCGTCTCAAACCGCCTGGCGAGGAAGACGACTTTTGTGCTGCCGATGCCTGGCGCCACTACAACGCCCTCTATTACCCCTATGTGACCGGTCTCAAACCCTACAGCTATCGCGCCCACCATGACCACCTCGACCCAAAGAGCCAGCGTGCCCTCGAATGGTTCCGCTCGCAGGTGCCAGAGCGCACGCTCCATAACTGGCAAAACGCCGCTGCCGTGCTGGTTGCCCAATACCTGCGCGAAGCCGGCCAATCCTCATAATCTTCCAATTGCTCAACCGCAAAACGAAAATTCATCCAGACTGGCACCGTTTGGCAGTAAAAAGTATCGATCTGGCAGCGCCCGGCGTCTTATCCTCGCTGTGCATCGTGCGCAATAGCGCGCCAACACGGTGCAAGGTGAGTTACCTTTATCAACAGAAAGCGAGGTTTTGACAATGGCAGTTCAATGGTTACAGGCGAGTGCTCCGTCATCGCTGCTGCGCCGCGCCCTGCTGGGGAACGCAGCCTTCTCCCTGCTCTTTGCCGTGGTTTGCCTGCTGGATGCGCCTGCACTGGCGGCGTGGACGGGCATTCAGCCACCGTTCGTCTTCACTGTGCTCGGCGTTCTCATTCTACCCTTTGCGGTGGGAATGGGATGGCTTGCGCTGCGTGTGGCCGACCTGCGCAGCGCCGGGCGTGTCATTCTGGCGCTCGATGTCGCCTGGGTCGCCGTGAGCGTGGTGTTATTGCTCACCGGCTGGCTCCCACTCACCGACGCCGGTTGGTGGACCGTGGCGCTCGTGGCTGATGTCGTCGCCCTTTTCGCCGTGCTGGAGTATCTGGGTCTGCGGCGCCTGAGCACCGCACAGGGAGGGACATATGCAGAACCCACGCGCGCATGAACTGGCCGAGCGGCTTGCGGAGTTGAATGGGGAGATTATACGCTTTGTACAGGAGTGCCCCAAGTTCGTATGGGAGTCACCCTGCCCCGACGATGGACGACCAGTCGGCGTCGTTGCCCACCACATCGCCAGCAGCCACGCACCGATTGTCCAGTTGTTGATGTTGATGGCAAACGGCGAACCAGTTCCGTCCATCACGGCGGCTATGCTGGATCAGGCCAATGCCCACCATGCCGCCCAATCTGCCGGCTGTACGCCAGACGAGGTGGTGGAACTGCTACGCGCCAGGGGCCGGGAAGCGTGCGACGCTGTGCGCGGCTTGAGCAACGAACAGCTAAGCCGTCGTGCGTCGGGTGAACTCTTTGGCGCCCGCATGAGTACAGAAGAGCTGGTCGAGAACGTGCTGATCGGCCACGCTGCCGGACACTTTACCCGCATCAAAGGCGTGGCTAAGGGTATCCCCGCGAGCAGTTGAACCGTGTGATGAGCGTGGTCGGTCGAACGTGATCGAAACCTCCAGAGGGCGGCAGCACACACGCTGCCGCCCTCTGGCTGCTGCAACTCCCTCCGCTTCTCTGGTCCGTTGGTCGGTAGTTTCATCTTGCTATGGGCCCCGCTGAACATCAACCCTTTAAGCAGCAGCGGATGGATATCACACAAGCGTGACCGGAAATGGTCCGAAATCGATCCAACGTCAGCCGGCTCTCCTTGCTATACTGTAAATCAAAGATACGGTGTTACAGCGCCGATCTGTGCGCTACTTCACACCAGGCCGGTATTTTGAAAAACGGCATCGGTTACACAGATTCGCTATCGTGTGGTTACTTACCCAAGATGAGTATTCCGGAGAACGATCATGGATATCCTCACGCTCGCATTGCTCACCACCTTCCTAGTGGCGCTCTACGTCATGCCCACCACCGCGAGCGATGATATGGAGTCGCCAGAGTAACGAAAGGCGGTAAACAAAATGGACTCCCCGAAGTGAAGACCCACCGTGCCATACGGTGGGTCTTCTCATTGGCGGCAAAGTTCCAGCGCGCTGTGCGTTGGATCACAGAGAGTGTGTGATGCAGGTCATGGTCGCGGCAGCATGGTTTGGCTATACTGTTGGCAGCCTAAATGGGCGGCATTCAAAGCACAATCAAAGCAGTTCAAGCCAAATTCAGACAATAAACCCGACTCATATGAAAGACCAAAGCAACCTTTTCTAAACGAGAGAGGGGCGTCA
>QEUW01000254.1 GCA_003577005.1 Chloroflexota bacterium
ACGGGCGACGATGTGGGGCTGTTCGCGGCTGGTGATGAGCAGGCAACTTTGGTGGTTGCCTGCGCCAAAGCGCTGAAACAGTTGACCATACCCTTCATATCCAGGGCGATAGTGGCCGGCGCGGCCCTCCCCTTGCAGGATGCTTTCGACGTTATCGAGAACGAGCAAACAGCGGCGCTCGCGCAGCAGTTCAAACAAGTGGTTGAGCAGGAGATCCAGGCTTGCTGGCGCCTGCCCGACGCCTTGGCCCGCAAGCAGTTGAAGCCAGGAGCCAAGGATTTCCATCAGGGGCGGGGCGTTGAGCAAGGAGCGCCAGATGACAACCGGAAAGTGGTTGGCTATGGCCCTGGTCAGCTTGGCAGCCAGCGCCGTCTTGCCCATTCCCCCCATGCCGACCACCGTCACCAGACGACTCTGCTCGGTCACCAGCCACTGTGTCAACTGGTTTAGCTCTGCTTGCCGGCCATGAAAGAGGCCGACCTCCGGCGCCTCGCCCCAATCGTGATCGGTTGAGGGGGCGCCGGGGTGACGGGGTGATTCTGGCACTTTGTCCCCTTGTCGCCCTGCCACCCTGTCCAACTTACCGGCGCGGATCTGTTCGGCCAGCCGCACCGTTTCCGCCCCTGGCGTTACGCCCAGCTCGTCCTTTAGCACTTGGCGGCAGCGCTCATAGTGCGCCAACGCCGCCTGCGCTTGACCATTCCAGGCCAGCAACCGTATCTTCTGGCGATACGCCACCTCGGACCAGGGGTCGAGAGCCAACCACTGATTGGCGTAGCGCAACCCCAAGGCAATGTCCTGCTGGTCGACAAAGTGTGCAACAAGCCGACACAAACTTTGTGTTGCCAGGTCGTGCAGCCCTTCGCGTATCACCACGGCCCAATCCTCAAAGGGCTGGGCCTCCTCCACATAAAAACCAGCCAGGAATTCGCCGCTGTAGCGGTCAACCGCCTCCTGATGCCCGGTGATGGTGTCGGTCTCGCCCAGCGCCTGTTCAAAGAGGACCACATCGATCTGGCAAGGCAACCCCTGGTTGAAGGCTACCGTCAAGCGGTTGATGACCAGATAATCGGGCAGGGCATGGCGCAAGTGGTAGAGCGCCTGGCGTAGATTGGCTAACGCATCGGCCTCCCGCTTCTCCGGCCAGAGTAGCCCGGCCAACGCTAACCGCGACTGCGGACGTCCTGTGAGCGCCAGGTAGAAGAGCAACGCCTGGCTCTTGGCAGCGGAGAGACCAGGGACGGGACGACCGTGCAGGAGAATTTGTGGGCTACCCAGCAACTTGAGTTCGAGCATGTGGGGCACTCCTTTGATATTGCATTGACGATGCTCTAACGATAAAGACGATCTTGGTACCCAAAAGCCAATCGGCCTTAACGTTGCCCTAACGCTCTGATGGTAAGCTAAACGGCAGCTTTCCTGGACACTTCACAAAACGCTTCCACACGATGAAGAATAAGTTCCTCGGTGTTATGCAATGCGTAAGTCATCGCCGCCGGCGTGACATGGCTGGTCTTTGGCTGGATCGTCTCGCCTGAGGCGATGACCTGGAAAATAGCAAACAAGAACTGTTTCCAGAGGGTTCAACTCAGTGGAATTTAAGTTCTGTATTGGGGGATACAGGGTATAAAGCAGGACTCACGAAGAAACGTCCTTGGTATCGCTAGATGTGCCACGCTCGCTGGCGGACACACGGTAGGTCTGAGAAGCCTGGATGGCGGAGTATTTTGTGGAAAAAACGGACGTAGCGACCACGTTTTTGCCTTGAAGAACAACACAATTATTGCACTAAGCGCCTATCCGAATGACTCTGCGACAACGATTATTCGTGATGTAGTTGTCGGACCCGCAACCGTTATTCGGATGGGTTCTAAGTCTAGGCAATCTGGCTCCGATCATTTCCACGGATCATTCAGACAGGCCGGTATGAGTCAGTTTGTGCGCTAGCGACTGGTCAACAGGGATCCGAAAGCGAGGCAACAGTTGTCTGTTGAGTATACAATGACTTTGGGCTTTCTGCAATCAGGCGTTTTCACCTTTTGTCCATCTAGTCTGCTACTTCTCTGCTACGCAATCTGTCGCCGTCGGGTGGTGTGGACCAAACTCTAGCAAAAAGAGAGCCTTCCGGCTCTTTGTCAAGGGGGAGCGTATGGTTGCTCGGATCACCACGGTGCAGATCCAACCGGGACAGGTTGCTGCCTTTGCGCAGCTTTGGACCACACACATCGAACCTACCGTCGATCCGTTAGCTGGCTTGCTTGACCTCTATCTGCTGATCAACCCGAAGACAGAGCATGCGCTGCTGCTCACGATCCATGCAACCGACGCCGATGCCCTGACGTGCCGGGCCGGCGAGATCTATCGGCAACTCTTGGCACAAACGGCTGGTCTGCTGGTGATGGAAACGCTTATCCACAACGAATATGTAGTCATTTCCCTGTGAGTGGCTTGCACAGCCGATCACGCCAATGCTGCGCTTAGAGGCTATTTGAGCAGTTCCCTCGTGCTCGTACTCCTACTCGTAATCGTACTCGGCTGATCTTTCGAGTGCGATTACGAGTAGGAGTACGAGTAGTAGAACCGGCTGGGTTGTGAGGTGAAGTTGACCTTTTCCTTTTCAAACAGCTTCTTAGGATCAGGAGCATCCAGCTATGAACGATCAAGCAGAGCGCCGACTGACCGTTGACGAGTTAGCCCAACTGGTGCAGGCACAGCAGCGGCAGATCAGCGAACTGCAAAAGCTGGTGGGCAGGCAGCGGCGTTATTCCTTCTTGCGGCTGGGCCACGCCAGCCTGGTGGTGTTGGTGGTCGCCTGGTTGCCACTGGTCCTCGGCAGCGCCGACGCCGCGAGCATCCCAGAGCTTACCGGAGAGATCACGGGTTGCTATGACACTGAAAATGGTGCGCTGCGGGTGATCAACGCTGCCGCCGGCCAACAGTGTGGGGCAACAGAGCAGACACTTATCTGGAACCAAATTGGCCCGGCCGGCCCTCAGGGCGAGAAAGGCGACACAGGCCCGGCCGGGCCAGCAGGCCCCCAGGGTGAGAAAGGTAATACAGGGCCAGCCGGTCCGGTTGGACCCAAAGGTGACACTGGGGCTGCGGGGCCCGCCGGACCCAAGGGCGAGCAAGGGGACCCTGGCCCAACCGGTCCGATGGGACCGCCGGGCCTCCCTGGTCCCCAGGGACTGCCAGGACCGATGGGACCAGCCGGTGCGCCAGGCACACCAGGGATTAGTGGCTATGAGCTACTCGTCGGAGAAACTGCATTTGACTCCTCAACGGTTAAAACTTTGAGTCTCCGTTGTCCAGCAGGCAAATATACCCTGGGCGGCGGCGCTCAGACTTTTGTTAGCCTGGGCGACCCGAATCGCGATAGCGCACCCGTGGTGCTGACGACGAGTATGCCGGAACCAATAGTGGGGTTGGAAGGTTGGTTCGCACGCAGCAATGAAGTCGCACCTTATACCCATAATTGGAACATGACTGTCTATGTGGTCTGTGCCAATGTGGCGCCGTAACGGCGCCTTGCGGTCAAGGCGGGGAAGCGTCTGGCTACGCTTTGGGCAACGCTCCTATCCCCTGTGTGCTGAAACGGTAACTTGCACAGGCTACGTAGTGCTTGCCACAAAAATAGACATGATTACCCCTTGCTTGTCTGTGAGACTGAGTGTCACTGCGTAGTTCGTCGCTCATTCTAAAGAAAATCCAGATAAGGAATCGCACAGCCAATGAACCCCACCATCAATCTACCCAGTTACGAAGAATTATTTGGAGACCTGGATTTTAACAAAGGGGATCAGGCGCGCGCTGTCTATTCGCCTGCAGCCTATTTGGCTGATTTGCTCCAGCTTTTAGATGACAAGTTTGAAAAGCATAGCCTGGCTCAACGACGCATTGGTCTAAAAAAGATTCCGCTCGATGCAGAAAACACCTTCACCGAGGTGCCCTATCTTGATATTGTAAACGAGGTGCTGGAGAACACCCTCGGCGCCAATGTCTATGAAAATTTGAGAGATACAAAAAAGCCAACAGCCAGGTATCCGTTCAACCTGCCCTTTCATCTGGAAAATGAGAAGGTAAAGAGATATCTCTATTATTTGGGTGTTCCTTCGGAGCAACTGTACAAACAGTTTGCGCTCCAGGTAGATTTCAATCTTGTTGCCAGGGAGTATCTGGGGCTGTCGGATGAGGAATGGACAGTCATTACGACAGCGCAGCCTAATGAGCCAGCCATCCGGGACTTCTATCACCTGGATCAGCTCACGCCTTTTGATGATTTACGGAAAGAGGTCTTAACCCCGGTTGGATCATTCCTAAAAATTACGAACTTGACAGGGACAGCGTTGCGCGAGTTGCTATTTCAAAATTTGAGCACACGCGCCACAGATCGGGAATCCCGTTCAGAGAGAACCCGTGCCTCTACATTTTTTATTCATCATCAACTGAATGGTTATGTGACGCTGGGAGATAACGAAGAAACCCTAGTCTGGAGTGATGGCACGGCGCCCATCCCACTTGAGTGGTTTGATCGAGCAAACCGGTTTGTTCGGCTGGCCAACAAGATCAAGTTCTCCTTTGCCGATCTGGACTTGATTTTGCGCACCTGCTGCCAGCACAAGCTTGATCCTGAAGCCATTCAAACGATCGCCATTGTCAAACAACTGCACGACCTGTATGACCTGCCTGTCGATGTGGTTTGTAGTTTCTTTGCCCCGCTGAACACCTTGGGAATCGGCGATGAAGAAACGCCCCAGGATTTGTTCAACCAAATTTTTAATGTGAAATTCGCCCCCACTGATAAAAAGTACATCCCTGGGTCAGCCTTTATCCCTGAAGCCTATCAGGGATATGAAATCCTCAGTTGTACTGGCGACCTCCTGTCGCTCAATAATAAGGAGTACCGCCACCGTTTAGGGAAAGCGCTAGGGCTTTCCGATAAGGCGCTTACCTCTATCGTCACCCAATACCGTAAAAAATATGCAAGTGATAAAAGCGCAACCAGCCTGTCTGGTGAAGGGGAGCTGGGCTTACGGGCGCTCTCCTTGTTGCATCGCATCAGCAAGTTAGTGGACGTGCTTGATAGTTCCCCGGCAGAATTGTTCGCCCTGTTAGACATTCTAGAGAAAGATCCATCGATCAGAAAATTCAACAATTTCGATCTGCTGATCGAGCATGCTGTTCAACAACAGGACTGCTACCGCATTCTGGAAGAGGGCGGTGCGGCTGCCTTGTGGCTGGTGCAGCTATTATTTGCCGCCACCCAATGGATGCACGCCAACGACTTTACGGCAGAAGAGCTAAATCAAATTCTCACCGGGCGCTATCAAAGCACAACAGAGCAAGCGAACAACCGCGCGCACAAGCTCAAAGTCTTGGACGATTTATACCAACAGTTCAGAACGGTCATGTTGACTCCAGAGTTATTTGTCTCGGATCGCTTCACTGCTCGCGCTTCCCGCGTGATCCACCAAATATTGACTGAAAATGGTGCCGGCCTGGTCTCCAAACAGGATAAGCGGTTGGTGCGTTTCGATGCGACCATGGCCGCCGACGTAGCTTATCAGGCCCTCACGCAACTGGCGGTGATTCACAAAGAAGATTTTACGCAGCTTGGTCTTGAGCAAAGGCTGCTGGACAAACTCTTTGATAACCTGATCATCCACGGGTATCTCCAGGCGGATGGGGTCTTGGTGGAGCCCCGCTTGCCTAAGAGCGCTGCTGATTTCACCTTGTCTAGCGATTTTAGCGCTCAGCGCGAAGCGTTGTTTACACTCATCCATGAATTCTATAGCGATGAAGATCAAGAACAGGCGGTCAGCGCCGACGGTGACGCGCTCGTTGAGATAGCCCTCTTTCCTGCGGACCTGATAGCGTTGGAAGAGCTTTCCGAAGCCCAACGCAATGAGCTGTATGATAATCTCATCTTCAACGGCTACATCGATGCTGATGGCAATCTTTTGCGCACTGACTTTTTTGCCCGTGCAGCGAACGTGGCCGATTTTGTGGTGAATGCGGACCTGGGTGCAGTTTCCGCCGCCCTCTTTGATCATATCATGAGCCAGATCAAACAGTTTGAGCAGCAGCCACTCCAACTGGATGCAACGGTCTTTGCTGACCTGGCGCTGACCCAGGCTGAACCTGACGATCTGATCGAGAATTTGAAGTTCAACCAATATATCGATCAAGCGAATGTCTTTCTCGATAAGAGCAATCTCCTGGCGCAGAATCTGGACGAGTTTAACCTGGCGCTGCCATTCTATCCGCAACGGCGCGCCATCTTGAACGCATTGAAAGTGCCGATTCAGGAGTTCAAGTCCAAGTTCTACACCTTTCCGAAAGAGACATTCCGCGAGCTTGCCGACACCGCAGTGGCGCAGCAGGTGGTAGATCGCCTGGCCGTCGATTTTCTGCGAAATAACCAGGTAAAAGAAGCGCAGAAATCCTTTTTCCTGGATGCAGAGAATATTGGGCTATTTGAACTAGGCGCTCCGTTTTCTGAGAGCGATCACGCGGTAATTTTTGACCAAATCGCCACCATCCTGGCGGATCAGCAAACCTATCAGCTACCAATCGCCGCGTTGGATGAACTTGAGTTTGATGTGTATGAGACGGCAGAACTGATTGAGGTGCTGACGGCTGATGGTCATTTAACCGATCAATTGATGCTGCCCGCCGACAAAATCAGCTATGTTCTCAACGTCAATCATGCGTTGGAATTTTCGATTGAAGCCTTTGAGGATTACAACAAGGACATCTTCTTTATCCTGCATGACGTGGCAAAAGAAATGGATGCCGCCATTGCGGAAATTGTCGCCAAGATCGAAGCGCAAGCGAACAGCCAAGAAAGCGTTTTGTTCGATGTGTTGCAGGATGCCTTTGGCGTGCCGGTTGACCTGGTCAAAACAATCTGTCGGTACGTATTGGGCGGGCTGGACCATGTGGTGGAAGCGTTTGTTCTCCCCATCCTGGCCGTGGTTGACGCCAATGACGTGGTGGCGAAAGAGCCAGACAACAATAAGTTTAATTTTGCCTACAAACGAATTTTCCAGTTTGCCTTGTTGGCTGCAAAACTTGGGCTGAACCAGGCCGAAACGGAAATTATCTTTCGCGACCAGGATCTGGTGGAAAAATTCCCGGAAAAACTGGCGCTGCCGGAAGAGCCGCAATCCATTGATCGCTTTGACGCCCTGTTGGAAAGCCCGGATGGTACGATTTATCTGTTCAAGGACGCACGCTACTGGGCGTACTCGGCCCAAAACTATACGCTGTTGCCGGCGGAAACGCATGAGATTGTCTCCTTAGCGCAGCGATTTGCGGAGTTGACGCAGATCGACGCTGCCTTTACGGACAGCAACGGCACCTCCTTTCTGGTGGGTCGGGATCAAAAACGTCAGAGTCGCTATTTTTACAAGGAAAAGGACAGCAGACGATGGATTGAAAAAGCCAAAACCTGGGGCAAGGTGAACAGCAACTTTGCCGATCCGGAACGGATCGATACAGCCTTTCAAGATAAAGAAGGGAAAATCTATCTGTTCTCCGGCACCCAGTATATTCGCTATTCGAATGGCAGTGATACTGCGGCTGTGGATGAGGGCTATCCGCTGACCATTGCCGACAACTGGGAAAAGGAAGGGCTAAATGCCTACCTGCCGGCGCGGTTTAAGGAAGCGATCGACGCTTCCTTCCAGGGTCTTGATGAAAAAACCTACCTGTTCCAGGGCAATCACTATGTCTCCTCCGATGCCTTATCCAGTGAACTGGAGATCAAGGCAAAGTGGGGCAGGGTGAGAAATAATTTCCAGCCGGCGGTACGGATCGACGCGGCTTACACCGATGGGGCTACCTACCTTCTCTTTGCTGGCGATCAAGTCATTGCCTACCATGACAGCCTGGAAAATGATGGGGTCTGTGTACTCGAAGGCTACCCCCGACGCATCGAGGCTTACTTTGGCAATTTGCCCGCCGAGTTTGAAAGTGGCTTAGAGGCAGCGTTTCGAGGGCTAGACGGTCAAATTTATTTGCTCAAAGATGGGAAAACCCTGACGCCGGCAGTGACCCCGCTTCGTACCTTCTCCGTAAAAGAGCGCTGGGGTGTGGTGACCAACAAAGTTCAGCAAACAGGCAAGGTGGATGCCGCCTTTGTGGGGCTGGATGGGAAAACCTATCTCTTTAGCGATGACCAGTATATTCGTTATTCAGGCACGAACTATGCACAGGTAGATGAGGGCTATCCGCGCCTGATCGCGGGAGATTGGGGTGGTTTGCAAAAGGTGGATGCCGTCTTTGTGATGGATGGGAAAACGTACCTGTTTGGCACAGGGGCGGATGGGAAAGACGTCTACGTCCGCTATTCCACAAAAGACTATAGCGTACAGGATGAAGGATACCCCCGGGAGCCACACGAGAATTGGTGGAACCTACCGGCCAAACTGGTCAAAGAGAAGGCTACCTTTGCAAAAATCGATGCCGTTTTTAACGGCAAGGACAATCGCACCTATCTTTTTTCCGGCGATCAATTTGTTTTCTTTGATAATAAGCATCGCTGGTGGTCAGAGCCGCAAGCATTATCCACGCAATGGGACAGTATCCCCTTTGGCGCGGTGGATGCAGCTTTTGTAGGGACGGACGGCAAAACCTATCTCTTTTCCGGCCAGCAATATATTCGCTATTCCACCAGCAATTACAGCAAGATCGATGATCGTTACCCGAACGATATCAAGACCTTTTGGGGCAATGGGGTCAACAACATTGCCAAAACCGAAAAGGTTGACGCTGTGCTGGTTCTGGAGTCATATGAACTGGTCGGTGGGGTTGAGAAACCGCAAATCTACACCTACTTGTTCTCCGGCAATCAATATTTCCGCTATGCCGGCGCTCAAACGACGACGGTGGAAAATGGTTATCCCAAGTACATTGCCACTTCCCTCAAACAAGAACCCAGATTCAAAAATCTCACGTTCTCGTTTGAAAACGGCATCGATGCGGGGTTGGCCGACCAACGTTCCATCTATCTGTTCAAAGACGCCACCTGCTATGTGGTGTCGGACGCGCTCTATAAATCGTACGATCTCAAACAACAGAAGCATCTGAATTTTAGCAAAGCCGGCTGTGCTTTTTTGGAGGACGGCGCCCTGATCCTCGAAGAACTAGGGGCTGTCGAAGCAGAGAACCGTTGGTATCGTTACACCGCACTGGAAGGGTACACCGTCGAGAAAACAGCAGTGTACCCTGCGCTGCTACGCACAGTGCCGGACAAATTTAGGCGTGGCCTTAACGCTGTCCTCAAGGGCGTCGACAAGAACACCTATCTGTTCAAAGGGGGCGACTGTTTTAACGTTCTCCTGAATAAAGAATATCCCCTGGCTGAAGAGTGGGGACGCGCCAGGAATAATATCTATCTGAACAACACGGTCGACGCTGCCTTTGTGGGGCGAGACAAAAAAACCTACCTCTTTAGCGGCGATCAATTTGTCGTCTATTCCGGCAATGTCTATGTGGGCGCTGAGATCGATGGGCATCCCAAGCCGATCAAAGATCATTGGGGCGGGTTGAACAGCGTTGCCCTGGCCTATGTCAAAGACGACAAAACCTATCTTTTTGAAAAAGCAGACAGCGAAGGAACATTCCGCTACGTCTGCTATTCAACGGCAGATTATACCCAACCAGATGCCGACTTCCCACAGACCGCCGACCTGGACTTTTGGCAAATCCCAATCAGCTATCGCAACGAGGGTTTTACCGAGGTAACAGCAGTGTTGTTCGAAGGGGACAACATGTTCCTGCTGGGGCGCGAGCGGTATCTCCAGTTTAATGATGAAACAGGTCTGTGGTCTTATCCCCGGCCCCTAAGCCGAATCTGGCGCGACCCGCAGGATAGGCTGAGTTTACCGCTTGAAAAACGGTTGACGGCTGGGCTGAAAACTGCCTTTACCGGCGCAGACGGCGCGACCCATTTCTTCTCGGCAGAGCAGTACATTCGCTACTTTGATCACAAATTTGACGAGCCTGACCTGATCAAGAACCGCTGGGGGCTGGCGCGCAATAATTTTATCAATCACCGCAGGGCCAAGATTGACGCTGCCTTCGTCTATCAAGACAAAACCACCTATCTTTTCTCCGGCGATCAATACATCCGCTATTCGTCAACAGATTACCGCTTTGTCGATGAAGGATATCCCAAACCCATCCTCAACCATCTGCGCCAGGAAGAGGCGTTCAAACATCTACCCGATGCGTTCGAAGAGAGCCTGGTGGATCACATCGCCCAGGGGCGTGATCCAGTCTTTGATGCTGTGATTACCAACGGACGCAATCTTTATCTGTTGATCGAGAATCACTGCCATGTGGTGTCGCAAAGTTTAACCGCCACCTACGACCTCAACCGCATTGGCCGAGTGAAGAATCATCTTGTTGACAACAACAAGGTGGACGCCGCTCTGGTGCATGGCAATTACACCTATCTCTTCTCCGGCGATCAGTATGTCCGCTATTCCAACGATGACTACGAAACGGTCGATGACGGCTATCCCAAGACCCTTGCTTCCTCCTTTGCCGGTGAGGTGGGTCTGACACATCTCGATGATGCCTTTCACTACGGGATCGATGCGGCCCTGGGCACAGCCAATGGCGACATGTATCTGTTCAAAGGCAAAGATTATCTGAAACTGGATAGCGCCGACCCCAAGCCTCAAGCCATTAACAAATACTGGGGCAAAGTCTACAACCAGTTTGTTGCAGACGCGAATGATACGACCATCGATGCCGCCTTTATCTCGCCCAATGGCTGTCTCTATGCATTTAAGGACGGCCAGTATATTCGCTATCAAGCCAGCGAGCAGGAATTTGTGGATGAAGGCTACCCCAAATTGATCAGGAATAACTGGGGCAATCTGCCGCCGGTGTTCGAACAGGGGATCGACGGCGGGTTTGTGTTTGAGGGGAAGACCTATCTGCTCAAAGGCAATGAGTATGTGCGCTACTCCAACGCCGACTACCAGAGCATCGATCCTATTTATCCACAAGCGTTTCGATATCGGTGGGGCGCCTGGGCTGACTATCTGCTGACGGATATTAAGACCATTACCCGCTTTAAACAACTGCAAGACGCATATACCACTGCGGATGGCAGCCTGGCAGATTTTCTCAATCCCACTCAAGGCTCGCTGGAAGCGCCCTATGAGTTGCTGTCGGCGCTCTTTGGCTGGGACATTGATGAGCTAAAGTGGCTCAAACGCCGCAACGGCTTTTTAAGCACAGCGAATTATCTGTTTGAAGAACAGTTTCAGTTGGAGTTGATCATCAAGCTGTCTGAGGTGTTTGCCACCGCCGATAAAATGGGCGCCGCTCCCTCTGATGTGTTTACCAATATCTGGGAAAAGCTCTATGCGTTGAGGCAAGTGGAGCAAGCCGCGGCGGCGCTCTACCGCTACCTGGCCCTGAAGCACGGCGAAAAAGAGTGGCAGGTGCTTTGCAACCAAATCCACGCCGAGTTGAATGTCATCAAGCGGGATGCATTGGTGCCTGCTGTCATTGCCCAGGAACCGGGGATCGAGAACGCCCGCGATCTGTACGAACGATTGTTGATCGACGTGGAAATGGGCAGTCAGGGCGTCACCTCCAGGGTTCAGGAAGCGATTGCCGCCACCCAGCTCTTTTTCCACCGCTATTTTGTCAACCTGGAAGCCGTGGAGGTAAGCGGGGGCAAAGAGGAGGAGGTCCGGCAGGAATTAAAGCGCTGGTGGAAATGGATGAAGAACTATCGGGTTTGGGAGGCTAACCGCAAGGTATTTCTCTATCCCGAAAATTACATCCGGCCAGAGCTGCGTGATACCAAGACGCCTGCCTTCAAAACGCTGGAAGAAGATTTGCTGCAAGGGGAAATTACCGCGGCAACGGTGCAACGTGCCTATAAAAAATATCTCGACGAATATACCGAAGTGTCCCGCTTAACCATTGCCGGCGGATATGTCTACGATGCACCGGAGTCAACCGCGCCCAGTCGCAATCTGGTGCTGTTTGGGCGTACAAAAACAGATCCCCGCCGATATTACTACCGCCTGGCCGAGTTTTTCAGCGGGCAACAAGATTCTGCCTTATGGTCGCCCTGGTTGAAGGTGAATGTGCAGATCGATGCCGACAAAGTCTATCCTGTCTTTGCCTTTCACCGCGTCTTCGTTTTCTGGACAAAGGTTGAAGCCCTCACCAACCCTCCGGCCAGCACCGCGATTACGAGCAGGACCGATGGGAATACGCAGACTGTCGCATCGGCTGTGCCGCCAAGTTTTGTGGTCAAAATTTACTATTCGTTCTATAACCTCAACAAAGAATGGGTCCCGGCCCAAACCCTGACGGCGGAAATTCCGCCGGCAAGTGCAATCGAGAACCTGAAGTTATTTGTTGAAAATTCAGACAAACTGATTACGCAGGGCAAGGTAGCCACGCACGAAAATATCATCATCAACTGTTCCTATACAGTGCATGGCGCAGAAACCAACCATGCCTTTCGTCTTACCCCCGAACTGTACACCGAACGGGCAGACAAACCGAAGTTTGACAACAATGGTCTGACTGTATTCGACCACATCTTCGATGAGCATGTCTTCGACGACACGACTGTGGTGATGTTCAGCACCCTGGAAAAGTCGTCCGATGGTCCCTGGTTTAGTTTCGACCATAAGGGTGGGAGCTTCCTGTGTAAGCCGGCGGTCACCCCACTGGCAGAGGATGCCTGGCCGCAACCATTAGCTAACAATCCAGATCAACTGCCAGCATGGAATCGCATCGACGCGGCGTTTGAGTGGCCGGCAGGCCAGGCTTACTTCTTCAGGAATGACAGCCAGGAGTATATCGTCTCTACTGCGTTGAACGACAAGCAAGCCACCCGGCAGCGCTGGGGAAAGGTGCGCAACAATATTGCCGAAACCGGCATTGTTGACGCGGCCACTGAGATTGGCGGCAAAATCTATCTCTTCAGCGGCAATCAATACCTGACGTACTCGCACGGGCTGAAACTGGCAGACGCCGGCTGCCCGAAAAGCTTGGCCGACAATCATGACCAGCTGCCTCTATGGGAGCGAGTGGATGCCGCCTTCACCGCATCGGATGGCAAGACTTATTTCTTCAGGCATGACAGCCAGGAGTATGTCGTCTCCACCGCGTTGAACGACAAGCACGCTACCCGGCAGCGCTGGGGGAAAGCCAGGAGTAGTGAATTTACTACGGTCGCGGCTGCGTTTACCGCCGGCAACCATACGTATCTGATCGATGGCAATCATTATCTGCGCTATCAAGGGGACAACTACGACACTGTTGAGCCGGGGTTTCCTCGGGCATTTACCAGTGTGTCCGACATTCCTGAGCTAACCATTGCCAGGCGTGCTTCTGCCATCGATCCCAAACGCTTGACCGGCGCCTTTTACTATCAAAACATCTTGTATTTTCAGTATGGCCAAGAAGAGCAGTTTCGCCAACTCGAAATCAAAAGCGGCCAAGCGCCAAATCATCAAGATTTCCGCGCCCATCTCAACGAGGAACCGCTTACAGCCGTGGTCGTTCACGACCCGCGCGTCTACGTGTTCAAAAGAAAAGCAGAGGGCGGGGTCTCCTTTGATACGCTCTGTATTTACGATATAAACAAAGCAGAGTGGACCCATCACTCGATCAAATTAGTTGACGGCAAGAGGAAAAAAATCGCCATCGACCACGCCCTGCTTGGCAAGAATGGAAAATTCTATCTCTTTTCCGGCGATCAATATATGGAGTCAGCGGACTGGCTCGGTCTGATTCAGCGGAATGAAGACGAAACAGTGGCTTCTATCCGCTGGCAGCCGGCAGCCGGCAGCATTGCCGATGACTGGCTACGCTTCTCCGATCTCCCCAATCGTATTGCAGAAACCGGCATTGTGGATGCCGCCT
>QEUW01000255.1 GCA_003577005.1 Chloroflexota bacterium
GGTTTGCCGGGACGGCGCGCGCGGTTGCCGGACGGCGCGCGGCACGGCCCCAAGCGGCCTGCCGGTCCTGCGTCTCGACAGCAGCTTGGGCGGTGGGCGGCTTTCCCCCCAGACCCTCCATCCGCCCACCGCAGGCGGGATTCTAGCAAGCAGCACATTCCCGTCACCGGGCAAGACGGTGCAGTGAGGCTATGCGCCCATCGTGCGCAGGCTTGGGCGCACCCGGGCATAGGGCCATAAAACCATACGGATATAAGAACATAAAAACATAATAATATAATAACGTAAAGCTGCACGGGTGCACGACGGGCGCGGGCCTTTCAGAAAAAAAGGGGGAGGGCGGGGGAGTCCCTGTGCCCTTGCGGGGAAAGCAGGATAGCACACGGTCAAAAGGCGGCCGGGAGACAGGTAGGGGGCTGCGGTCGGGGCGAGTGTCGTCCTGGCCAGCCAGACGGCCTCTGCTTTTGACGGCGTGTGATGTGTCTTTAGCTGCCGCAAGGGCAGGACGGTGGGCCCTGGACCGGTCGTAGCGCAACACCACCGTCGGAAAGGATGTATGAAGAATGCAGTGCAGAAGGGGGCCCAGCCTCCGGTCAAGCCCCTCTTTCCTCTGGGCCGGCTGCATGCCACGCCGGGAGCCCTACAGGCGCTGGCAGAGGCCAAGGCGGCCTGGAGCGACTATGTCCAGCGCCATGTCACCGGTGACTGGACGGCGATGGCGCCTGAAGATATGGCCGAGAACTGGCGTGCCCTGTTGCACGGTGACCGGGTCTTCTCGGCCTATCGGCTCTCAACCGGACAGAAGATCTGGGTCATCACAGAGGCCGACCGCAGCGCCACGACGCTGCTCCTGCCCGAGGAGTATTGAGTTTTAGCGGCGTGAACGGGTGTGGGGGAGACCTCACACCCGTTTTTTTGTGCCGGCTGCTGTAGCAATGGTGGCACACGGTCAAGGGTCACGATGAACAGCGGCCACGACTGGGCCGCTGCCCTTGACGGCGTGTGGCTGGCTGGAGGCAACAGCCGGCACGGTCGCCGGCATAGTACAATAGCGGAAAGGAAACCCTATGCAGACCCTTACCTCCCTCATGACAACTGAGTATCTCGATACAGAACTGGCAGGTGTGCCGGTACGGCCCACGGTCAAAGCGTTCCTCGGGGGGCTCTTGCTTGAGCGGCCGCTCTACGGCCCGCATGCCTATGTGTTTGGCATTGCTAGTGAACTCCACTACCAAGCGCTGCAAACAGCCCTGGAGGCCGCCATCGAGCAAGATGCTCTCGCCGCCTTTGCCCAAGCCCTCGACCAAGCGAGCGGCAACGGCAAGGCGCTGACGCACTTGGTCAAGCAGTATGCCCCGGACTATCAGGTGACCTTCACCGTCGGGCAGGAAGTGCCGCAAGACCAGATGTAAGCCATTGGGTGGATACAGAATCGAGCTGCATCTGAACAAGGTGCAGTTCTTTTTTTGTCGGCAGCCGTGCTTTGGGATGCGCTCGACCGCTGGCGCTTTCGGGCGCACTAGCTCGTGGCAAGATTCAACACAGCAAGCACAGAGAGGATGCCGTTGACCACCAAGGGAACGTAGAACTGCCAACCATAGGCCTTTTCTGTGCGTTCCTCAAATCCTTGGATCTCGGATTCGTGCTCCTTTTTGGACTGGCGGGTGCATTTGAACAGAAAGTTACGGAGATATATATGGACCACGGCACAGTTCTGAAACTATCAAGAGTAAACTTCGACTTTGAGTAGAGGTGTGGAGACTTCTGGGAACCATCCAGTGCCAACAGCCTGACGTTGCATTGATAGTTAGCTCCGCAATTTTCCTTCTTCTTCCTCGTACTGCCGGTAAAACCATCTGACTTCCTCTTGGGCAGGTGAAAACACTTATACCCGGCTGCCAGTTTTCCCTATTGACTCCGTACCTTAGTCCAGGGTTTATACTGCGAACGGAGGAACTGTCTATGGACACTTTGACCATCGGCCAACTGGCTGGATGCGCCGGCGTCAACCTGGAGACCATCCGCTACTACGAACGGCGCGGATTGTTGCCCGAACCCCCGCGCCGGGCATCGGGCTATCGCGCCTATCCACCGGAGAGCCTGGCGCGGATTCGCTTTATCAAAAGCGCCCAAGCGCTTGGTTTTACGCTGGAAGAAATCCATCACCTGTTGTCGTTGCGCGTGCATGCCGGTACAAGCTGTGAACAGGTACGCCAACAGGCCGAGCAGAAGCTAGCTGAAGTCACACAGAAAATCCAGGCGTTGCAAGAACTGCAGCAGGCGTTAGTAACGTTAACGGAGGCCTGTGCCCAGGGTGGACCACAAGGAGAGTGCCCCATCTTGGAGGCGCTAGAAGAACGCGCTTCATAGGAAGAGCCATTGTGTTACAGGATAAAACAGTTCGCTTTGGTGTAATCGGCACGGTGATCGTGGCGCTGTGTTGTTTTACGCCGCTCTTGGTTTTGCTGTTGATTGGCGTGGGTATTGGCTGGATGATCGGCTACTTGGACTATGTGCTGTTGCCGGCGCTGTTCTTTTTCGTGGCGTTGACCGTTTATGCCCTGTGGAAACGGTCACGCGGCTCGCAATCTAAGATATAGATAGAGTGCGACTGCTCGTCCCTTGTACACAATTGAGCACCACAAGAAGGAGATGAAATATGAGTGAACAAAAAATTGAGCTAGATGTGCAGGGCATGACCTGCAATGCGTGCGCCCACCATGTAACCCGGGCGCTCCGGCAGGTGGAGGGGGTGTCCCAGGTTCACATCCCCAGTTGGGCGGCCGGCCACGCCACGGTGACGGTTCAACCGGGCGTAAAGGAAGAGACATTAACCGATGCGGTCAAACAGGCAGGATACCGGGCCACCGTGAAAACACCGCACCCCGAAGGCGCCCGGACTGCGCCACAGCCGTCCCGCGCCCAGCCGGGACACGCTTTTGACTACGATCTGATTGTTATTGGAACCGGCGGTGCAGGCATGGGTGCGGCGATCAAAGCCGCCGAATTGGGGCGTTCGGTGGGTATTGTGGAAGCCGGCGAGATCGGCGGCACCTGCGTCAATATCGGCTGTGTCCCTTCCAAAACGCTGATTCGGGCCGCCGAGGCCTACTACAAGGCCGGCCATCAGCCCTTTCGTGGGGTGCGCACACATGCCAAAGGTGTGGACTGGCAAGAGGTAATTGGCCAAAAGGATCATCTTATCGGTGAGCTACGGCAGAACAAGTACGTGGATGTTCTCGCCTCATATGCGGATCGTGTCACCCTGATCCAGGGGCGGGCCCGGCTAACAACTGACGGCAAGGTGGTCTTGGATGACGGTCGCCTACTTACTGCCCAAGGAGTTGTTATCGCGACTGGCGCGCGTCCTCGCATCCCGCCCATTGCCGGTATTGAGCAGGTATCGGTTTTGGACAGCACGTCGGCCATGGCATTGGCACAGCAGCCGCACTCCCTGTTAGTCGTGGGCGGGCGCGCCGTGGCCCTGGAGCTTGGTCAAATGTTTGCGCGGTTCGGTACGCAAGTGACTCTGCTGCAGCGCAGCGAGCGGCTGATTCCGGAGCATGAGCCGGAGCTAGCCAAGGCACTGGCCGAGTACCTGCGTGGGGAAGGAATTGACGTCCACACCGGCATCAGCGTATCGGCCATACGTGAAGAGGGGGGCGAAAAGATCATCACCGCGATCGTGGACGGGACGCAGCAAGAGTTCTGCGCTGAACAGGTCCTCATGGCGACCGGCCGTACGCCCAATACCCAGGAGATGGGATTGGTCGAGGCGGGCGTTGCACTGGATGCCAGCGGGTTTATCCAAGTGAACGACCACATGCAGACCAGCCGGCCCGGTGTCTATGCCGCGGGGGATGTGACCAATCGCCCCCAGCTCGTCTATGTGGCCGCCGCTGCAGGTGGAATCGCCGCCGAGAATGCGCTCAACGGCAATACTCAACGGCTGAACCTCACGGTGCTACCCGACGTCATCTTTACCGACCCCCAGGTCGCCACCGTGGGGTTGACGGAAGCCCAGGCAGTGGCCCGTGATTATGCCGTGAAAACCACGCTCTTGCCGCTGGCCTACGTGCCGCGGGCATTGGCGGCGCGCGATACTCGTGGGCTAATCAAGCTGGTGGCGGAAGAAGGCTCGGATCGGCTGTTGGGCGCCCATATCCTCGCCGCGGAAGGCGGCGAGGTTATCCAAACGGCCGCACTGGCCGTCAGCGCCGGTCTCCGCTATGGCTTTAGGGTGGCAGACCTGCGCGCCATGCTCTTCCCCTACTTAACCCAGGTCGAGGGACTCAAGCTGGCCGCTCAGACTTTTGAAAAGGATGTCGCACAGCTTTCGTGCTGTGCCGGATAGGCCTGTGTTTAACAAACGTGCGAGGAGCGGCCATGGGGTTCAAGATTGAACCGTGTGCTTTCGTTGCTCCAGGTAGGCATAGCGTGTCGATGAGATATCACGGATCGACCTAGTCGATCCAGACGCCAGACCACCAGGCTATCTCCGGGCATAGATACGCCAATGCCTCCCGGGGTCCTGGCCGTTCCATTGCGCCCGCTAGTCCAATATGTTGGCACTACAAACTATTCCGGCTCGGGGTGGAGCGTCTGCCAGAGCTGCAAGAAGGCGGCAGGCTTGAGGATGGTGACACCCGCATAGTGGCCGACGCTGAGCAGGTGTTTGTCGCCGGAGACGAGATAGGGCGCCTGAGCTTCTAGCGCCAGCGCCACAAACAGATCGTCGTCGGGGTCGCCGGGCACGGCCTGCACAGTGATCGTTGGCGTCAGGAGCACGGCCGTCTGTTCGAGGTAGGCCACGTAGCCTTCGATTTGCTCGTCGCTGTAGGTGAGACGTTTGCGGATGTGGGGGTAGTGCAGCACGCGGCGCAGTTCGGCTAAGCTGTCGGGCGAGGCCACCAGCTCCAGTTCACCGCTGTGGCAGCGTGCCAAGATTTGAGCTGGGGCGCTTTTGGCGGCCACCAGTGCACTGACCAGCACATTGGTATCGAGCACAATTCGCATACAACTTCATTCTACCGTCTCTTGGCGGGTTGTTTGGTCTGTTTGCGCACGGTGTGCACGGCCTCGTCGACGAAGGTGAGCAGCTCGTCTTCGCTTAGTTCAAGCTCTTTGTTCTGCTGCTGCACGTCCACCACCACCTGATAGGCGGCGTCGCGCTGGCGCAGGAACTGTTCAAAGAGGGCAAACGAGATAAGAGCGGCGGCGGGCTTGCCGTTCTTTTCCAAGACCACCGTATCTCCTTGGTACTGCACCTTGTCCACGATCTCGCCCAGGCGGCTGCGCACTTCGGTCACGCCGAGTCTGCGTTCCATCGTATCCTCCTCTTTGCGTGGTGAGCGAACATTCTGTACATTTCGCATGATGTGTACAGTTTAGCATGGCATAAGGGCAGGGTCAAGGCGTGGAAGATATGCCCCGGGTGTATCCAGTCATAGCGTCATACGGTCTAAAGGGCGCTGGGCGGACCGGCGGCGGCGAGACTATGGCGCGCTGGGACGCACGCTTTTCGGGATTGTTCTCGATGGACTGAGCGTCGTAGCATAGCGCCACGCTGCTGCAACTGATTGACCGACTGGTCGTGCCCTGCTATATGGATCGATGGGGTTGAGCCTGTGGAGGATTACTGAAGCGGGCCGCAGCGCCACGGCGCTGCACCCGCCGGACGCGTACTAGGGTCCGGCGTGAACAGGTGTGGGGGAGAACCTCACACCTGTTTTTTGTGCCGGCTGCAGGTCAATTGTGCCACACGGTCAAGGGTCAAGATGAACAGCGGCGCATACGCCGCTGCCCTTGACGACGTGTGGGCGCAGAGGAGCATAGCCGGCACGGTAGCTGGCAGAGTACAAACACTCGAAAGGAGTGCGTATGTCAATAACCACCCAGGAGATTATCCAGGATATGGCCCAGTACATTGAGGCGCAGCTGGCCGAGGCGCCGCAGGTGCGGGGCACGACGCGCGGCCTTCTGGTCAACCTCTCGCTGGATTTGCCCCTCAGCTGGGCGCAGGTTGACGATTTCGGCGTCAAGAGCGATATGCACTACCGGGCGCTATGCACCACCATGCATCTGGCGGTCGAACAGACCGGATGGGTCAGTTTTGCCCTGGAACTCGACCAGGCGCTGGGCCACGGCAAGCGCTTGACGCAGCTGGTGCAGCACTATGCGCCGGAGTACGAGGTCACCTTTACCACGGTCTGGGACGAGTTGGCGTGGCGTTAGACCCTCTCTCAGAGCAGCCGCACCGAGGTGCGGCTGCTTTTTTGTAGATGCGCTCGACCGCTGGCGCTTTCGGGCGCACGCGCCCACGACAGCATGGTACAGCCAAAGAGCAGGCGGCTCTCCATGTACATCGGCTAGCGGGTCTCGCGCAGGAACTGCTCAAGCTCGCGGCAGGCCTTTTTGCCCTCCGGGGATTCCAGGCTGAGCGGATTGGCATCCCAACGATAGGCGGCTGGATTCAGTAGGGTCGCTAGCTCCGCGCGCACCGCATCGCCGAACTGGTGGGCTCCAACGAAATGGCGCTGGATTGGCGCACGGTGGTGCGCCAGGAGCTCCTGATAGGTGCCCTTGATCTCCGGCATATAGTGGGCGTAGTGGTTGAGGGCATGGTAGAAGGCGTGCGCCACGGCCTTGGCCGCTTCGTCGACCTCGCCGGTGTCCAGATGGACCTTCGTCTCCGTCACCCTAAGACGGGCCATGAAGTGATGGAATCCGTACTCTCTGTGATGCTCCTCGACTTCTTGCACAAGCATGCGGAAGGTTCGGCGGTCAAAGGTCGCAAGGCGATTGTGTTCGGCGACCGGCTGTCCAGGCGTGAGCGGTTCTTTGGGATTGCCGGTGCGCCAATACAGGTCACAGAGATAGACCCCGATCTCGGCCTGGTAGTAGTGGCAGCCCAGATCGCCAACGATGGCATTGGCATCCTGGAGCCGGTCGTAGGCTCGGCGGTACTCGTGATGGGCTACGTGCCACTGGGAATAGTGGACGAGGGTCATGGCGCGTCGGTAGAGATAGTTGATGCTGCGGTTAAAGGTGTCGGACTTGTCAAAGTACTCTCTGGAGCGGTGATAGTGTTTGTTGGCCCGGCCAAACTCTCGCTTTTCCTCCGCTGCCTGGGCGTGGAGCAACTCAATGCGGGCCAGTTGAAGATAGATCCAGCCGCGTTCCCGTCTGTCGTCCAACTGCTCTGACAGCGTAAGCGCTTTTGTCAGATACTGCTCAGCCTTCATCAAGTCACCGGCTTGGCGTGTATCATTGCCGAGATAGACATTGGCCAGCATGCGTAGATAGTCGTCCTCTGGGAGATTGCGCCGCCGGCGCTCGTCATTATGTAGTTCGGTGTGTTTGCGCCCGAGAAGGTGCTGTTTCGTTGCCTGCTTCCAGTCACCGGACATGTTGTAGACCCACCCATACGCGTAGTAGGTCTTGGCCAGTTCGTAATGGTCATGGCGCATCTCAAACTTGTCCAAGCAGACCGCCACCTGGCGGCCTGCCTCGCGCCAATCGCCCTGGAAGAGCTTGACCGTCGCCAGTTTCCGGCGGCAGCGTGCCTCTTGCGTGTCGTCGTCCAGCTGTGCAAAACGGCGCTGCGCCGCTCGATAATGAGTCTCGGCCAGGGCCCACTCGCCCTGATCGCGGTGGAAGTCGCCGCGGTGCATGTCATGCAAGGCCTTGATGCGCGCGTCAGAAACACTCCCCAACAGGCGGCCAACGCGCCCATGGTCGCTGCGGACCTCATCGACTTGGCCCAGATGTAAGAGGGCCGCTGCTTTGGTATCCAGCAGATAAGCCGAAAGTGTACTCGTCAGGGTCTGGAGTTGGGTCAGAGCGGCATCACAATCGCGCACGGTCTCCTGCCACTGGCGTGCATACTGGGCTTGCTTGGCCCCATCGTAGGTGAGCCACAGCTTGAGCATGCCCTGGATGCTCCCCTGCAGCAGATCTAGAACAGGCGCCAACAACGCTGGGCCGGTTAAGACCTGGTTAACTTCGCTGGCGACCGGGTGGGTGATCTCGCCCTGGGCCGGATAGCCAAGCACCGTGTACAGCGCTTGGACCCGATCATGGGACACACGCTCTCCCAACGGCTGTCCCCCCTGCGCCACAATTCGGTCTACCGTCTGTTGCCGCGGCCAACTTTTGCCTTGCTCCAACGCGTGCCAGGTAGCCGTCCCTATCCCGCAGTGGCGAGCCATCTGGCTGATGGGGCGGTCGCCCCGAATCTCCTTGAGGACAGCGGCCAGATCAGGATATGGCTGTGCCTTCGCATTGGCTTTCGGGCGCATAGAGAAGATCCTTTGATGGGAAATGGTGTATTCGGTATGACGAATATACACCGCAAAATTCGTTTTGCCGAAACCAGATTGGCGGGCCGCATCCCGTGCTATGCTACTGCCAGTCCCAGACGAGTACTCGAAGGAACAAGCGCAACCGCACAGTCCACCTGGCCAGGTGGCACAGTCCAGATGCATGAAGGGCGAGTGTCGAGAAAGGAGGTTGGTTTGCAAGCAAAAGAATAGGGCGGACCGTCTGGTATGACGTCCGCCCTGGGACTGCCCCAGAGATCGCAGAGTGAATTGCTGAGATCCAGCTGCGAACTCTGAGCACAAAGCCGCTACCGCGGCAGTACTGCTATTGTACCACAGAATTCCTCGTGGCCATAGCTCCCCGCGGTAGCCTTCCATCCTGTTGATGCACGCATTTTACCCAAACCCAGGGTAGGGAGGTAGCTGTATGTTGTATGACACCCAAGTGCCTGTGGCCGTGGTGGAGAATCTGACCTTTGTGCAAGGCACGGTGGCGGCGCCGCCGGCGCTGCGGCCCCAGATTGCCCTGCGCAACCAGATCATTGCCCATCACGACCTGGAGGTGGGCCACCTGTTCAATGCGCCGCTCTTCAGCGGCGAGCAATGGTTTCCGCTCCCTGAGCAGGGTCGTGAATGGCGGCTGATGTGCCTCGACGAGGATCCGCTCTTTGACAGCCCGGGGGGCTTTCCCTTCCCCGATGCGGTGCTGCAGTTGCTGGATCGTATACAGCGGGCTGGTCTCGAGTTTGACACCTATTATGTGGCCCACGAGCTGCTGCTGCAGCCTGAGGGACCGGTAGGACGGACTCCCCTGGCGTTGCTGCAGCCCCCGCCGCCGCGCCAGACTATGGAAGCCTCGGCAAAGCTGGGGGGCTGGGCCGGGCAAGCGCAGCACTTGGCCAGCCTGCCGCTGGTGGGCGCCGTCGCCGGCTTGACGGCCGGTGCGGCCCTCAGCGCAGCGCTGGGGGCCATGGCCGTCGGTGGCGTCGGCCTGGCGCTGTCCGGCCTGGCCCTCCTCGACCCGATCCTCTTCGGGGTGGTGGCGGACCCGGCGCAGCCCTTCCAGCCCGGAACGGTCGCCGCCTGGTACGCTGTGGCCGTTTGGAGCTATACCTAGACGCTAGGCCAAGGGCTATGGACTGTGGGGGTCTGTAGCCCTTGGCTTCTATCCCTATGGAGGGTTTCGCATGCGCAAAATCAAGCCGGATGAGCTCAAGAAACGGGCAAGCTCGTACGAGCGCCACACGCCCACGCCTCTGGACGGCCAGTTGCGGCGCGCGATGCAGGTGGGCGCCGTGAGCACGCTGGCCGCCATCCCGGTGGGGCTCTTCTTTGTTCCTGTCCTCGCCTCGTGGGCCTACGCCGGCTTCTTTTGGTTTTTGGGCGATCTGTCGGTCGGGCTGCTCGACCTGTTGCGTTCGCCGCTGGGGCTCGGCTACAACGTCGTGCTCTTGCTGGGTTTTGGGCTGGTCTGGTACATGACCGGCGGGCTACGCCAAGCGCCCTGGGTCTGGCACAAGACCGCCTTCGGCCTCGCGCTGGCCGGCGCCGTCGATCTGGTCATCATGGGCCTGCCCGTACTCCTGGTGGTCTCGAACATAGTGGTCTGGATCCTGATTGTCATCCTGGTCACCGGGCTGGTGCTGCTGGTGTTGTCCGTGCTGTTGGGCTTCGCGCGCTGAAGAAATAGAAGAGGGCAGGGTAGCCCGCCTTCCCCAGGAGATGGCCTATGCGATGGCTGGTGCAACTGACGGTCACGCTGGTGCTGATGCCGCTGATGGTGCTGCTGCAGCTGGTGCCGGCGCTCTTTTATCTCTTTGTCTGGCTGAGCCATGTAGGCTTTCAACTGGCGGTCCAGCTGACGGGCTACCCGCTGCCCACGGGCCTGCTGGTGCTGCTGTCGGGACTGTTGTGGAGCGGAGCGGCGCTGCTCTTTTTGCCCTGGCTCCAACTCCTTCTGCCGCCGGGCACGGCGCTGTTGGTGCTGGCCGGGGCGGGCGGGGTGTGGGGGCTGTGCATCGGCGGCCAGGTGGCGCAGGAGTGGGAGGTGATGCGCCTGCGCCAGCCCAACCTGGACCCAGGCCGCCAGTTTGGGTTGCCCGCCTCGCTGTTTGGCCGTCCCTCGCACCGCCGGCGGGCCAGTACCCTCGACGAGTTGCTGCAGGAGGGCACTATCTTGGGCCAGACGGAGGACGAGCCATGATCCACCCCTTGGCCGCCCGTGTTCCTCTACGCTCGCCCCTGCCGCCTGGACCTTCCTGGGTCCATGTGCCCGATGCGGCGCGTGGTATGTCAACATACATTTTGGCTGGTCGCGGGGCGGGCAAATCTCGGCTGCTCGGGAGGGTAATCGCCGCGCAGGACTGCTGGCGCGGGGTTCCCCAGGTCGTGTGGGATGCCGCCGGCGGCACGATCGACAACTTTCTGGACAAGATGCGCCGGCTGCCGGCGGCGCATCAGGCCGAAGTATGGCCGCGCGTGCGCTATGTGGAGATGAGCGGCAAGTTTGGCCAGGTAGTGCCCTGGCCGCTCTATGTGGCGCAGCCCGGCGATACGCTCTACGAAACGGCCCAGCGCTATCTGGAGGTGGTGAAGCGGCTCGACCCGGACCTGACCACTGCCTCGATTGAGGGCTGGAATGCGCTCTGGGAGATCGGCACGCATGTGGGCATGGCGCTGACGGCCTTGGGCGGCCAGATCACCGAGGCGGCTGACCTGCTGGCCCAGCCAGACATCTGGATCCCGCCCCTGCTGGCGGCCAGTCACACGCACCCCGAGCTGGCACGCACGGTGGACTTTTTGCGCGCGCTTGCCGCGAACAAAAACGCCGAGCGGCGCACCAAATCCTTTCTCAATAAGATCGCCGTCTTTACGCTCGACCCCACGATGATGGCCATGTTCGGCGCTTCTGAGCCGGGCATCGACTGGGCGCAGGTGGTGGCGCGCGGCGAGACGGTGCTGCTGGACTTTCGCCATGAGCTGGACAGCGAGCGGCGGCGGCTCAAGATGTTGTGGCTCTTTCACTCGCTGCTGGCCTTTGTCAAGCGGC
>QEUW01000256.1 GCA_003577005.1 Chloroflexota bacterium
GACGTTTGCGATAGCTGCCGCGGGGGTTGTGTTGGCGGCGATGTTGCTGAGTGCGCTTCAGCCTATGCCGGCCGCGGTCGAAGCGCAGAACGTGCCGTGCTTCCGGCCCATTGGCGGGGCCAAGTTTGTCTGCGCTGACGGCGGCGCCTTCGAAGCGCGTGAGGGTGCGCGAATCGATGTGCAATACGGAGCAGCCGCACTGTTCGGGGGATCGCTCGAATTCGTCGAGGCGACGCCGATTGCGGTGACCTCTGGCGGGGCAATCGACCCGGACGGCGCCGTCTATGTGACGCTGACCAGCGCCGGCAACGTGGGTACATCCAACGTAGTGACCACCACGGCGCGGCGCTTGCTGATTCTGCACAACGTCGGGTCCAACACCATCACCCTGACCGATACGGGTCAGTTGCTGTTGGGTGGCAATGCTGCGCTGGGGGCTAACGATACGCTTGTGCTGTTCAGCAGCGGCGGCGCGGCCTCGAAGTGGGTGCAGTTGTCGAAGGCGGATAACTGATGAAGACAATCCGCATGATCACCCTGGCGGCTGGTCCGCAGGGCGTGCTGCAGCCGGGCAAGGTCTACCAGGTGGACGATACACTCGCCGCGGCGCTCATCGCTGGCCGCAATGCAATCCTGGCGCCTAAGGGGGCATCCGTAGAGGTGGCCGCGGTTGAGCCGCCCGAACGGGCCGTGGTGCAGCGTCCGCCGAGACGGCAGGCAAAGGGATAGTCCGATGAGACAAGAGGTGACCTCGCTTCTGATTACACCGCCAGCAGTGGAGCCGGTCTCGCTCGACGAGGCCAAGCTCCATCTGCGCGTCGATGGTCAAGAGGAGGATGACCTTATCACGGGCGACCTGATTGCCGCACGCGAGGTCTGCGAGGATGAGAGCCGCCGCGCATTCATCACGCAGACGAGGGAAGCGGTCCTGGAGTGTTGGCCGGCTGCGCCCTGGATTGCACTGCCCAGACCGCCACTTCAAAGCGTGACCAGCATCAAGTACACCGACAGCCAGGGGGTAGAGCACACGTGGCCCAGCAGCGAATACATCGTCGATACGGCGAGCACGCCGGGCCGTGTGCGGTTGGCATACGGCAAATGGTGGCCGTGGGCGACCTTGCAGCCTGGTCCAGCCATCCGGGTGCGCTATGTGGCCGGCTACGGTGACGACGCCGAGGACGTGCCACAGAAGTTCCGCCAGGCGATCAAGCTCTTCATCGGCCACTACTACGAAAATCGGGAAGCGGTGACCGCCCAGGTACGTTTCAACCTGGCGCCGATTCCCCTAGGCGTGCGGTCGCTGCTCATGGTCGACCGGGGAACCTGGTGAGGTGAGCGATGCAGGCTGGTCTACTGCGCAAGCGCATCACGTTTCAGCAACGGAACATCACCCGCAGCAGCAACGGCGAACAGATGATCACCTGGGGCGATGTCGTGACGGTCTGGGCCGATGTGCGGTCTCCCGTGGTAGCTAACACGATAGAGCGCGACGAAGGGAGGGCCAACCAGGTGCAGGCGACCATCATGTACGACATCGACATCCGCTACCGCACGGGGCTGGACTCAACCATGAGGATTCTGTATGAGGGGCAGGCGCTCGACATTCACTCCATCATGGACCCGGACGGGCGCCGGCAAAAGTTACGCCTGCGCGGCCTGGCTGTAGCGGACCCACCACCGGAGGGGTTATGAGAGTACAGTTTGTCGGCAACAAGGAGTTAGCCGCAACGCTCAAAAAGATGGAGCGGGGGACGAAGAATGAGAATTTGCGCAAAGCCATGCGAGCCGGCGCCGAGATCGTTCTCGCCGACGCCAAGCGTCGTGTGCCGCAGAAAACTGGTGAATTGCGTGATTCAATTCAAATCCAGGAACTCCAGTCAGCACGGGTAGATGTGGGTTCGCCGCTGGTTCAGGCGCCAGTGATCGAGTTTGGCTGGCCGGGCCACAACATCAAGCCGCAGCCGTACATGCGCCCGGCCTTCCATGAGAACCGGGATCAGGTGCTCGAGGCGATTGAGCGTGAGATGCAGGGGATCATGGGTCTCTAATGGCGACGCTAGGGGATAGTCTGTACGCCTATCTACACCAGCATCCAGGGCTGAGTGCGCTGGTTGGCAAGAGCATCTATCCCACCCGGATGCCCCAGGCGCCTGACCTGCCGGCTATCGTCTATCACCAGATTGCCCGGCGCCCGGTGCATGTAAAGAAGGGGTATGTCAATCCCATCGTCGATGTGCTGATGCAGTTCGATGTGCTGGCGAAGACTTACACGGAACTGGAGGCGGTGGCGGCTGAACTGAAGCGGGCGCTCTACGGATACAAAGTCACGTCTCCCCATATCTACGATGTGATGGTCGAGGGGGAGCGGGATGGCGATGAGATCGACCTGCGACAGTTCCACCGCAGCATCGACTGTTCGATCTGGTTGGCAGAGGAGTAGGGAACGTAGAACGCAGAGCGTAGAACGTAGAACGGAGGAAGTGATGCAAAAGTATCTGGCGCTTGTGGAGCTGGTGAGCGCTGACGGGAAGCAGCGCTGGCAGCCCGGCTCCCTAATTGAACTCGATGACACGGCGGCGGCCATCCACCTCGCCAAGGGCAATGTTCGCCCGCTGGAGGGAACAACACCGCCAGCCGTGATTCCTGAGGGAGCGCCACCCGCTGAGGTGGTGCATGTGGCGCCGGTGCCGAAGAGCCGGAAAGGGAAAGGTGAGTAATGGCAACATTGACTGTACTTTCACCCAGCCACCTGGCTGGTTCGGACCTGGATGCAGCCGCCGCCGCTGGGGCGGGCGACCAGTTTCTCAACGATGGGCGGACCATCCTCTATGTGAAGAATACCAACGCAGCATCGAGGACGGTGACCATCGTCACCAGCCCGACTGTGGCTGGCCTGGCGCTCGCCGACGTGGCCGTGGTTGTGGCCCAGAATGAAGAGAAGCTCATCGGGCCGTTCGACCCCCGGTATTTCAACGACAGCAACGGCTTTGTTCAGATCACCTACAGCAGCGAGGTCGATGTGACCGTGCGGCCGATCCAGGTGAAATAGGAGAGCATCATGGCACAAACAACAGGCGGGATGCCCCGCTCAGGGTTCAAGGTCGAGGTTTCGACCAACGGCAGCGACTGGACCGACATCAGCGGCGCAGCGGCCACCGTTGCGCCTTCGGGCGGCGACCAGCTCACGGGTGAACAGAACACGGCCGATGGCTCGGCGCCGGTGGTGGTCGGCTCCAACAAGGTCGGCGCCCGCACGCTGGAGGTCAACTGTCTCTATACCGAGACGGCAGGTGAGCCGTGGAAGATTGTCTCGAATCGCTACAACGGCGCGGTGAAGACCATCTATCTGCGCTACAGCCCGGCCGGGGGCGGCCAGGGCAGCCAGCGCTTTGTCTGTGCGCGCAACGACGACACGGCCATCGCCGTGCCTATCGTCAACTGTCTGCCACCCGAAGTGGATGCGGGCAGCGGTGACCCGGCCATGTTCACTTTCAGCGTCCTCACGCCGAAGCTGAAAGAGGAGACCATTGCATGAGCTATATCAGTCCGGCCAGCGTGGGGCAGCCCGGCAGCGAGCCGCCCGCTCCACCGTATCTTTTGCAGGAGCAAGACGGCCACCCTGCGCCGGCATATCCTTCTGCGGTCGCCAACGGGGAGACGCCTCTACTCGGCGAGATCACCGCTCCCGAAGAGATCGAAGACGACGAGGAAGACAACGACCACTACGAAGTGCGGGTCCGGCTGCGCAACATGACCTGGGGTGACAACATGGTCCACGCCAGGTTCCAGCTCCTGATCGAGACCATCGGCGACATCGATGGCGAAGACAGCACCGATGCGGACCGGGTGGCGGCGCTGCGCGAGCTGGTCACGGGGTTTGAAGAGCTGACGGCCTTCCTCGAACGGGTGGCGCGGGTGACGCGCAACGGCGAGCGGATCCCCATCAAACTGGTGCCCATGGACTTTATCAAAGAGGTCATGGACGCCATCAGCCGGGCGCGCCAGCGGAAGGCCTCCACAAAAAACTGAGGACTCGCCTCTACATCCATTTGTGGACCGGTGGCCCGGTGCCACCGGAGTACCTGGAGATGCAGTTGTGTCGAGAGTTCCACTGTCTGCCGTCACAACTGCGCCAGGAGCAGGATGAGGACGTGCTGCGCATCCTCTCCATGATGGATGTAGAGGCGAGAGTGCAAAAGCGGCGGAGCAGGGCAAAACGCAGTGGCAAGTAGGCTCCAGATCATCATCGAGGGCGTCGACAAGGCCAGCGGGCCGATAGACGACGTGACGGGTAGCCTGGGCCGCCTGGAAAAGGGATCGGGCAGCCTGCTTGAGCGCGGGCTGAACCCGCTGCGTGATATGTTGGGTCATGGCCTCAAAGCTGCGGCTTTGGGCGCTGCCGGCGCTGTCGGCGGGTTGGTGGCCGGCATCGGCGTGAGTACCAAGGCGGCCATGGGGATGGAGCAGGGCGTGGCCGATATTGCATCGGTCATGCGCCTGACTAAGGACGAGACGAGCGAGGTCAAAGACCTGATCACCGACCTGGGCGTCGATCCATCGCTCAAGGTGTCGGCCACGGAAGCGGCGTCCGCCATCGAGATGTTGGGCAAAAATGGCCTGGCGCTCGACGATATTCTGGGTGGGGCAGCCCGCTCCACGGTGCTGTTGGCCAACGCCACGGGCGCCGATTTTGCCACATCGGCCGATGTAGCGACCGACGCCATGGCGCTCTTTGGGCTGGGCGCCAACCAGATGGAGAAGGCCGTCGCCGGCATCGTCGGTGTCACCCAGAGCAGCAAGTTTGGCCTGGAAGAGTACAAATTCGCCTTGGCCAACGCTGCCCCCGTGCTCGCCACGATGGGCGTCAGCTTCGACGAGTTCAACGCGGCGCTCACGCTCAGCGCCTCTTCCTTCGCCAGCGGCATGACGGCCGGCACGTCGTGGCGCTACATGATCCAAAACCTGGTCCCCGGCACCGACAAGGCCGCCCAGTTGATGAAGGAGCTCAACTTCATCGCCGAGGATGGCACCAACATCTTCTTTGATTCCACCGGCCAACTCAAGAGCCTGGACGAGATCATCAACCTGCTCAAGTACGGGTTCAGGGACCTCTCCACCGAGCAGCGCACTTCTTACGCCCGCGCCATCTTTGGTCAGGAGGCGCTGGGTGCGCTCAATGCCGCGCTCGAAATGAACGTCGAGACGCTGGCGGATCTGGTCAAAAACCAGTCGGATGTCAACTCGCTCAACGATGCGGCCGAAACCCGCATGAATACACTGGCCGGTGCCTGGGAGATCCTCGAGGGCATCATCGATACGCTGCGTATCCAGATTGGGGAACACTTCCTACCCATCTGGCGGGATCTGGTTGAGCGTTTCACGGCATTTCTGGATGAACACGGCCCGCAGATCGTCGAGTGGGCGGGCAATCTGGCGGAAGGTTTAGGCGAGTTGATCGACACCTATCTGCCGCCGTTTATCGCCAAGCTGGGCGAATGGTGGACAGCGGCAGGTAATATCGCCGACACGGCGGGCGGGATGTTGACCTGGACGGGTGGTCTGCTCGCCTGGATGCGCGAGGCGATTCAGCCGGCAGTTGATTTTGTCAGGGAGTATGTGAGTCTCGAAGATGTCTTGCGCGGTATCGGGATCGTCATCTCGGCCATTGTCATCCCCTGGCTGGGCGGGCTTATCTCTGCCTGGGGGCCCGTGTTCCTCGTGTTAGCCGGCGCTATCGGTGCGGTCTCACTGTTGCGCAATGCGTGGGAGGGTGACTGGGGCGGCATCCAGGGCATTGTCGCCGGGGCGCTCAACTACCTGGACGAACGGTTTGGCTTGCTGCTGACCGCTATCCAGGTGTTTGGCCCCGGCGCCCTGCAAGAGATTTGGGCGTTTGTGACGGGCAACGAGACCAGTTTCGAGAATTTGTCACAGCTTTGGCGGGCGGTCAGGATTACAGCGCAGGCGCTCTTTTTGGACCTCGTGGGTTATGTCCGTGATAACTGGCCGACCTGGAAGCAGAAGCTGGGCGAGTGGGGTTCGGCTGCCTGGCAGTGGCTGGCAGATACCGTGCCGGTTGTGCTTGCTAAACTGGGCGAGTGGGGTGCTGCGTTGTGGGGTTGGCTCACCGATAACTGGCCCACGTGGAGCGCCAAGCTGGGCGAGTGGGGAGCCGCGGCCTGGCAATGGATTGCGGATACAACGCCCGTCGTGGTCGGCAAGCTCAGCGAGTGGGGCAATGCGCTCTACGGATGGCTGAGCGAGAACCTGCCGGGCTGGGTAGCGGCGATCCACCCATGGGGCATGGCGCTCTTCCAGTGGATCGGCGACAACATTCCTGCTGCTATCGACAAGCTCACCGAGTGGGTCGCCGAAATGTTAGACTGGAGCGAACGGGAAGGCGACAGCGAGGTGCGACGGATGCTGCTCGAGCTGGGTGCAGCGATGCTCGATGCGCTGGGGAAGGTCGGCATCTCATTGGCCAAGCTGGCGTTGACCGTGGCCGGTAATCTGCTGATCAGCCTGGCCGAAGGGTTGCTCGACTGGCTGGGCATCGATGCCAACATGGGGCAGATGCGAGACCATCTGAGCGGCCTCCTTGACGGCCTGCAAGAGACATTGAGCGGCAAAGCGGCGCTCATCGGTGGCGTCCTGTTGACGGTGCTCACGCCAGGGCTGGGCGGCCTGGTCACGAAGATCACCTTGACGGTGCTGCCGGCGCTGGCCAGGCTGGTGCTGGCGTTAGGTGCGCCGATCTTGGGGGCGTTGGGCAAGCTGGTGCTGGCGTTAGGTGCGCCGATCCTGGGAGCGCTGGGAGGGCTGGCGACGGCCATTTGGACTACGGTGCTGCCGGCCATCGGCGCCTTCATTGCGGCGTTGGGTCCCATCCTGTTGCCCATTGCTCTCGTCGTCGCTGCCGTTGCCGGTCTCTATTTGGCCTGGCAGACCAATTTCTTGGGCATCCGAGATTACACCAAACAGATTCTTGACGAGGTCAAAGAATGGTTTACCAACTTCCCGGAGAAGTTGACCGAACTGGGCAACTCGTTGCGCACCAAAGGCGAGTGGGCGCTGGGCAAACTCAAGGAAGGCTTCGAAGCCACCAAGAATGGTGTACGCAACGCCTTCGACTCCGTGGTGGACTGGGTGGCCCGCGGCCGGGATGAGAAGCTGCCGCCCTTCCAGCAGTCGCTCTACAACGCCGGCAAGACTGTGATCGATAAGATGGGCGAGGGGTTCAACGCCGTCAAGGAGAACGCCAAGACCACCCTGGGGGATGTACTTCAGAATGTGCGTGACCACGGCTTCGCCTACACCGTGGGCAAAACGTCCGCCCAGTTCGCCGGCAAGCTCTATGATGGCGCCAAAGATGCGTTGAAAAACCTAGCCAAAGGGTTCACAGACCAGGAGACCACGCTCAAGACCGATTTCGGCAAGGTGCTGGGCGCCCTCAGAACGCTCTTCGACAACGTCATGGGCGATAACCCAGGCGGTTTCTTGCGCCACGTGGGCAGCGTGGCGAAGACCATCGGAACGAATATCATGAACAGCTTGAGCGACGGCATCGCGCAGACGGACGCCGGGCTGGGCTTCATCATCGATAAGTTCAATGGGTTTATGGATGAATTTGGGCCGCACGCCTGGGAAAAAGTACTGGAATTGGGCGGCGGGATCGTGCGAGGGCTGGCACAGGGCATTCGGGATGCGTTCCAGGCGCTGCAAGATGCGCTCGACTGGATCGCCTCGATTGCGCCGCAGTGGGTCAAAGAGAAACTGGGCATCCACTCACCATCCCGTGTCTTTATAGGCATCGGCGAAGAGATCATGCGGGGGATGGCGTTGGGCATCGAAGAACTGTCCAGCCTGCCGCAGATGGCCATGGCCGGCGCTGTGGCGGGCACAGTGGCCGGCGCCACCAGCAACACCAGCATCGACAACAGCCGCACGAACAATTTCAACATCACCCTGCCGACCACCGGCCAGGCGGGCCGGACCGACCAGCAGGCGATGAGCCTGGTCAATACCTTGACCGCAGTCTATGCGTGACCTATGCCAAACTTTCCTGGACCACTCAAGAACCTCAATGTCATCACCGAAGATGGGCAAATCCATTCGCTGATGGGGACGGCGCTCCACTTCGTCTATTTGGATGGGGCAGGGATGGCGCCTATCCGGCGCATCCTGGAGAAGGCTCCGCTGCAGCATGGGGCCAGCGACCGCGGCTTCCGGCTGGACCCGCGCAGTATGATCCTCCATCTTTACATCGAAGGGACGGATGAGCGCCATGCGGATGGGCTGAGAGATCGGATCGCCTACCTGTTTGGGCCAACCAATTCACCGCTGCAGCTGCGCGCCACGCGCGACGATGGAGCAGTGCGGCAGATCGACTGTTATGTGGATGGGGAGGTTGATTTTCCCATGTCACAGCGGGTAGGGAATGGGCAACCAGTGGTGATCCCCCTGCTGGCGCCGGACCCCATCTGGTACGACCCTGTTCAACAGGTCACTGAACATACGATCACGAATGGAACCACACAGAAGTTCGTTAGCGTCAGCGGCCTCACATGGGATGACTGGCCGGTCATCGATTTGACAGGACCTATGGACGCCGGGTTTTTACTCCAACACACACCGGGTGACGAGGTCCTGGTTTTCTCCCAGGCCATTCCGAGTGGCGAGACATTCCGGCTCGATCTCAGACCAGGTTACAAGTCGATCCAACGGACATCCGATAACGCCAACCGGATGAGCTTCATCGATCCAAACTATCTGCACGCCTTTGCGGACATGCGTATTCTGGCGGAGAAAACCACGAGGGCGACACATCCATTATTTACAAACACAAACGTGTTTACATTCGACGCCGCAGGGACATCGGGGGCGTCGAAAGCCACTATCTATTGGTACAAAAGATACTTGTCGTTATGAATCATCGAGTAGAACACCTCTACCAGGTTCGTGTGTACGATAGCAGTGACAATACACTGGCCGTGTATGATGACCTGGTCTCCGTCGTCTACAAACGGCAGGTCAACCACATCGGCATGGCAATCCTGACGGTGCCGGAGGGTCACGATATTCTGCAATATGCGGTGAAAGACACCCTGTTTGAGATCTGGATCTCGTACCCCAGGCTGGTTCCGAATCCAGTCACGTTTTCGCAAGATTGGGCCAATGATTTCACCGGCCTCTTTCGGGACCGCCAGATCGCCACGGACCCGAACGGCAACATCTATCACCTGCTCTACATCCCAGACGCTATAGAGAGCCTGAGCCGCCATGTTGTAGCCTGGCCGGCAGGCTCGGGTGGGAAAAATCACTGGATCGGCCAGCGACTCTCGGTCATTGCCAATGATATTGTCCGCTGGAACTGCACAGAAGAGGCCACGGTAGCCAACGGTCGTCTGCGAGATGCGACAGTGGTCCACGGGCTGGAGGACGCTGGGGCTATCCCTGGTACGGATGTAGTCGACTACTCGGTATCTCCGGGGCGCAACGTTCTCGATTTTCTACAGGAGATTGCTCCGATCTGTGGGTTCGATTTCACAGTCGAACGGCATCCGAGCCATCCCGGTGAACTACGCGTACGCCAACTGCTCGGTCAACTGGGCACTGACCGCAGCAGCAATGTGATTTTCGATCTCGCTCTGGACAATATCTCATCGACCAGTCTCTCGTTTGACGGTCTGCGCGAGAAGACCATCGCCATCGTCGGCGGCGCCGGTGAGGGGGCGGCGCGCACCTTTGTGATCCGCGCTGGGGTGAATTATGCGCCCAACAATGACTATGAGCATTGGGTGGACGCACGCGACCGGGATGATGACGAATTGCCGGCTGTAGGCGATGCCGTCCTGGGCAATTATGAGGCGCGGGCGCAACTGCGGAGTGATGTCATGTCCTCACGGGGATGGGTCTATAGACGGGATTTTGAGCACGGCGATCTCGTGACCGCCCAGTTCGCTGGTTTCTCCGCCATAAAAAAAATCGGCACGACGGAAGTGCGATTTGACCAGTCCCAGCGCATGGCAGTTCTGTTGGAGTTGATTGAGCCATGAGTGGGTTGACGACGCTTGCTCTGCGCGAGCAATCCGCCTACCAGCGAGACGAGATCGACTCGCTGAAAGCCCGCGTGCGGCTGCTGGAGACACAGGAACTGCCGTTTGTGTCTCGCCTGCGCATCGATGCCAAGGGCGATCTGTTCGCCGGTACAGCGGACAATGCCTATGCCCGGCTGCCGGTCGGCAGCAACGGCGATCTCCTCATCGCCGACAGTACCCAGACCACCGGCCTGCGCTGGGGCGCCGCAACCGCGGCGGTCATCAGCGACTTTGCCGAAGCCGCCCAGGATGCGGTAGGAGCGGCGCTCCTCGATTCTGCCACGATTGACTTCACCTACAATGACGGCGCCGGCACGATCACAGCTATTGTCATTGATGGGTCGATCTCCAACGCCAAGCTGCGCAATAGCGCGGCCCTGAGCGTAATCGGGCGCTCGGCCAACAGCACGGGCAGCCCCGCTGACATCGTTGCCAGCACGGATGGCCACGTGTTGCGCCGGTCGGGAACCAGCTTGGGCTTTGGCCAGATCGTTGCGGAAGGGATAGCGGACAACGCCATTGTCACAGCCAAAATCCTGAATGCCAACGTCACCAACGCAAAGCTCGCTAACATGGCGCAGGCCAGCGTCAAAGGTCGGCAGGTGGGGGCGGGCACTGGGGCGCCGGAAGACCTGACGGCAGCGCAACTGAATCTGATCGTCGGTTCGGCTAATCTCAGCCTTGGAAACACGAGCGCCGCGTATCCGTTGCACGTTGGAGCCGGTACGGATACACCCACCTTCAGCGTGACCCCCACCATCTATGCGGCGGCGGCGGGCAATACTCATGTGATTATCCGCAACACGAGCGGACCGGTTGAAACCGTTGTATCCTCGACAACCGCGGGCGTCGTTGGCACAGCAACCAGCCATACACTGGCACTGATCACCAACAATACAACCCGGCTGGCTATCATGCCAGGCGGCAACGTGGGGATCAGTAACAACAGTCCCGGCCATCTGCTACACGTTGGGGGTGGTGGCGCATCCTCTCTGTTTACTTCAACGACGGGCGTGATCGTGGGGAGCCGGGCAGGGACTTCTGGTCTGTCGATGGTCAACAGTTCGGATAGCGTTGAGGCCATCGTATACGCCGCGCCGTCAAGCGCCAACTTTGGCAGTGGCACCAATCACAGTGTTTTTATCCGAACGAATAACACGATCCGCGTCTCTATTCTAGCGACGGGCAATGTGGGGATCGGCCAGGGCAGCCCTGGTCATCTGCTACACG
>QEUW01000257.1 GCA_003577005.1 Chloroflexota bacterium
GTGGAAGAGGCGTAAGCGTCACCCACTGACAAGACTTCCTCGTCTTGGGAACTCCCCAACTGAAAGACGATAGACGATGGTTCATGGTCCATCGCCTATCGTCCACCGTCCTCAATTCATTTCGACAAGCGGCAGCAACAGCATGACCATCGAACCATCCACGTAGAACTGGCCGCGGATGTGGCCGGCCGGCTTCTCTGTCGTGTGGACATTGACATAGTAGTAGCCGGTGAGCAGATCGAGCAACTGGCCGGGCCTGAGCGTTACCGCGCCGCTCAAAGGGCTATCCGGCGCAAGCGCACCTTCGGTCGCAGTCAGGGTAAAGATCGGCGGGCCGTTCTCACCGGGCAGTCCCTTGTGGATGTGCGCCATTGTTACCAAGGGAATGTCCTGCACGCTGATGGCGTACTGCAGCGTGATGACCGGGTACTCGTTCAGTTGGAAGGCCGCCAGCCCTCTGGCCTCCGTGGCCGCTGCGCTTACTTCCTCACCCTCGGTCAGAAGCGTCTGGAAACGGCCAAACGGGTGGTAAGGGTCGACCTGCCCGCGAATTTCGCCACCGGGGTGCTGCTGTGTGTGGACGTTGATGTAGAAATTGCCGCCGGCCAGGTTGAGCAGGTCGGCAGTATCGAGTGTCTCCATGCCGCTGATTGGATGGGTTGGGTCGAAGAGACCAGGTCCGTTGTTCCAGAGCGTAAAGCGCGGCGGGCCGGCCTCTTCCGGGCCGCCAATATGGATGTGCGCCATCAGGATGTCGGTGATATTGGTCACCGCCACCCGGTAGGAGAGCTCGCTGGCATCGCCGCTGAGCACCAGGGTGCCGACCCCGGTGGCGGTGGTGGTCACCGGGTTGGGCCGTTCTTTCGCACCCGTCAGCAGCGCCTGGTAGGTGCGCAGCGTTCCGATCTGCCCGCGCATCTCGCCCCCCGAATGGTCTTCGGTGTGGACGTTGATATAGAACCAGCCGCTGAGCAGATCGACGATGTCGTTGTGATTGAAGCGCAGATTGCCGATGAGCGGGCTATCGCTGTCGAACTCCTGGGTTGCCGGGTCGAAGAGATTGTGGACCACACCCCCAAACCCCTCCGCTGGCGCGCGATGGATGTGGGCCAGGGTAATGCTGGGCGTGTTGCTGACTGCAATGTGATAGTGGAGCATGTTCGAGTGCTGCTCCCAGCCCAGGCGCGCCACACCGGCAGCCGCAGTGTCTACTGGGTCGGGCCGCTCATTGGCGCCGTTGAGCAGCGCATTGAGGCGGGTTGGCGCCGCCAACGGCTCGATCTGGCCGCGGATCACCCCTGCGTTGTTGAGCGAAGCGGTATGGACGTTGACATAGTAGGCGCCGCTCACCAGCTTGAGAACATGGGCCTCGGTGAAGGTGATGGTGCCGCTGATGGGGTGCGCACTATCGAAGAGACCGGTTCCGCCAAAGAGTGTGAAGTCAGGCGGGCCGTTGACGCCGGGTTTGCCGGTGTGAATGTGCGCCAGCGAGATGTCACCGTCCAGCCCGTCGGCAAAGATGCGGTAGACAAACTGCGAAGCATCTGCATTCAAGGCGAAGACGCCATGCCCAAAGGCATCCATGAGATGGGGCGGCTCTTCCTGCCCACCATCCATGTGGGTGACAAAGGCGTGGGCGCGGCCGATCTGCCCGCGGATCTCGCCACCCGGGTGGTCGCTGGAGTGGACGTTGACATAGTAGTAGCCGGTGAGCAGGTCCACAAAATCCTGAGCATCAAAGAGGAGCGCACCGGCGGCCGGGTTGTCGGCGCCCAAGGGGCCATCGCCCGGCCCGTGCAGGAAGTGCGTAGGCGCCGGGTTGGCGCTGCCCGCCGGGGCCATGTGAATATGCGCCTGGGTCAGGCTGTCGATATCGGTCACCGCCAGGTAGTAGTCGATAACATTGATCACCGGGCGCGCCTTGAAGCGGGCAAAGCCGGCGCCTTCCGTCTCAACCGGCGGCACTTCCGCAGCCCCGGTCAGCAGGGCGCTATAGCGCGGTGGTGGCGCCAGCGGCTCGATCTGCCCGCGGATCTCACCGGGGCCATGTGTGACTGTGTGGACATTGACATAATAGTCCCCCTTGATGAGGCGCAGCACGTGAAGATCGTCAACCGCAATCGTGCCGCTGATCACATTGCCGTCGCCAAACGCCGGCAGTGGGAACTCGACCCCACCCGGCTCGCCGCGCGGGGCGCGGTGGATATGCTGGTTGTTGATGTCAGCGAGGTCTTCGACCGTGACACGATAGGCCAGGGTGGATGCGTCGGCGCTCAAGGCAAGGACCGCCCGCCCGTAGGCCAGGGTCTCCACCGGCGGTGTCTCCTGGTTGCCGTCGAGTTCGGCGCTGAAAAGGTGCGCCCCGCCGATCTGCCCGCGGATTTCACCAGCCGGGTGCGCCGCCGTGTGAAAATTGACATAGAGGTAGCCGGTCAGCAGATCCACCATGCCCTGGGCGTCGAGTTCGACCAGCCCGGTGAGCGGCACCGATTCGGTCAGCGGCGTGCTGCTGCTGTAGAGGGTATGCACCGGCGGGCCGGCCACGTCGCTGGCCCCACGGTGGATGTGGCCCAGGGTAATGGCCATGCTGTTGGAGATGGTGATACGATACTCGAGCGTAGCGGTGCTCACGCGGGTAAAGCTGGCGACGCCGATGGCATCGCTCTCCACCGGGGTGGGTCGCTCGTTGGCGCCGCTGAGCAGAGCGCTGTAGCCGGTGGGCGGTGCAAAGTCCACAATCGCACCGGCAATCTCGCCACCGGGGTGCGCCGTCGTGTGGACGTTGATGTAGTACTCGCCGTTTTGGAGCGCGTCCACTTCGGCGGGTGTGATGCCGGTGATCACGCCGCTGATGAGGTTGTCGTCGATCACCATCAGCGGGCGTTGGACGCCCCCGTCCGCAGCGCGATGAATATGAGCCGCCTGAACGTTGGGAAGGTCGCTGAGCAGGACGCGATAGCTGAGCTGGGTCAAATCGTCGCTGAGCGCCAGCACGGCATAGCCCGAAGCGCGTGTGCGCACTACCGGGTTCTCCTTTGCGCCGGAAAGCGCGGCGTGAAAGATATGTGAGGCTTCAGCGGCAGGCGCCGCCACACCAGGGTCATGAGGTTCCGAAACTGGGCTCTGGGACCAGACTTCCTCTACCAGCGCCAGGGACAAGAGCGTCAGCGCGGCGGCTGCAAACAAGAGCAGCCACGTCAGACGGAGGCAGCGCGGTGCGCGGGTAATGGTCATAGGACACTCTCCTCTCGCAATCCACTCGATTGGGCTTGTACAGTTCGTTGCGCTGTGGGGCACAGAATCGGGGGCAGTGTCGGCAGATTCCGCGCCTACATTGGTAACGAATGGCGGGGACTGGTGGATTGGAGAACAACAGCGGCGGGGCTTTTCAGAAAGCCTCGCTGTTCATCGTAACGTCTTTCCCTTGTGTCGATTCTATGTATAATTTAGGCATCCACCGGCTACTCATCCAGCCAGCAGTCGAAGACTTGGCCTATTTGGAGGTGTATTATGCAGATTATGGGAATCGACATCGGCGGCAGTGGCATCAAAGGGGCACCGGTCGACATCGAGCAAGGGAAGCTGATAACCGAGCGCCACAAGATCGCCACGCCGCAGCCTTCCACGCCGGAAGCGGTCGCCGAGGTGGTGGCACAACTAGTGCGCCACTTCGACTATCATGGGCCGATTGGCTGCACCTTTCCTGCGGTCGTCCAACACGGTGTTACCCTGTCGGCCGCCAATGTGGATAAGAGTTGGATCGGCGCCAATGCCCAACAACTTTTTGCCGACGCCACAGGCCAGCCCGTCTGTGTGCTCAACGATGCCGACGCCGCGGGGATTGCCGAGATGGCCTTTGGCGCAGGCAAGGGCCGCAAGGGTGTTGTCATCATGCTGACCTTTGGCACCGGCATCGGCAGCGCGATCTTCACCGAGGGTGTGCTGCTCCCCAACACCGAGTTTGGCCACGTCCAGGTACGTGGCAAGGATGCCGAACATCGCGCCGCCGCCCGTATCCGCGACGAGGAAGATCTAAGTTGGAAGGAGTGGGGTGCCCGTGTCAACGAATTCCTCCAATATATGGAAATGCTCTTTTCGCCTGACCTCTTTATCATCGGCGGCGGGGTGAGCCGTAAGTTTGATAAGTTTGCCAAACACCTGGAGGTCCGGGCCGAGATCGTTCCGGCCCAACTGGGCAACGACGCCGGCATTGTCGGCGCAGCTATGGCGGCCAAAGATCTCCAATGAGCGATTCGCTGGCCTCGCCGTAACCTGACTGGGGCGAGGGTTCACCGACAGAGTTCACCTATTCCTTCTCCGCCGGCCAAATCGATAATAAGGCGCGCCACGTCGATAGCGCGCGGCTATCGTGAGAAGCTGCTTGAAAAGGTGAAGGGCGTCCCCGGTGCGTTGCACGCATAGCGTGCGATGCACTTCATCGTTTGACCCATCCGCAACGGTGCATCGCACCGGTTGTATGTTTCAAACAGCCTCTGAACCGCTGGCTGCGCGCTCTACCTCGACTGCGCCGTAGCCTGTTTGACAATCCCGCTAAAAGCCGGTATGCTATCTAACGTTCTAAAGCATGAATCGAGAATTCATCTGATGAATTCAAGCACGAACGAGTCCTCGGAACGTTACAATATCCGCGTGCTAGACCGGGCGATTCAGGTGCTGCTCTGCTTTGTCGAGCGGGGCTCCCGGCTCACGATCGATGAGGTCGTGCAGACGACTGCATTGCCCAAGAGTACGGCCTATCGGATTCTGGCCAACCTGCAGCGGCATGGGTTGTTGGCGCGCAACCCCGAAGATGAAACGTTTGCGTTGGGCTCAACTGCGGTACTCATTGGCGCGACCGCCATCCGCGGGCTGGATTTACCCCAGAAAGTCCGCCCATATCTGGAACAACTGATGGAGGCGACGGGCGAGACGGCGCACCTGGCCATTCTTACCCAGAACCATGTGATTGTCGTGGACAAGATCGACAGCCCGCACCCGATCCGTCTGGTGTCGTCGGTCGGCTTTCGTTCCCCGCTCCATTGTACGGGGGTAGGCAAGGTGCTCCTGGCGCACCTGCCAGAGCGGACGACGCAACGCCTGTTGAGCGCCTACGAGTGGCGGCGCTACACGCCCAACACGATTACGGACCCGGCGCGCTTCGCCGCTGAACTCGCCGAGATTCGTTCGCAGGGCTATGCTGTGGACCGGGAAGAATTCAACGCGGGTCTGCGTTGTGTGGCGGCGCCGCTGCGCGATTACACCGGCGAAGTGATTGCCGCCGTGAGCGTCAGCGGGCCGTCGAGCCGCATCGGCACTGCGCAGATCGACGATTTAGCTCAGACAGTGCTCGATTATAGCCGGCGTATGTCGCAAGAACTTGGGTATCGGGAATAACCGCCCACCCCAGTTCACCTGCTTTTTTCTTGCCTCACATTCATCACAAGAGGAGCACAACCCATGTGGAGACGAACGGTTGTACCCAGTCCAGGTCGGAGTGCACTGTGGCTTTTGGTGATAGTTCTGCTTGTCGCCTGCACACCGGTGGCCGCCCCGGGCGGCGCGCCGGCAACAGGCGATACAGGGGCAGCAACTGGCCCCGTGGAGATTCGCCTGGCCAGCTATGGTCTGGGCGACGCCTGGAACAAGGCGTTGGAGGATACGATCCAGCCCTTTATGGATGAGAACCCCAACATCCAGGTCAAGATCGAGTTCCGCCCCATCGACGGCTACTGGGACAAGTTGCAGACCGAATACGCCGCCGGCACTGCGCCGGATATCACCATCAACCAGATGAACTGGGTGGTGCCGGGCGCAGCGCGCGGCATGTTTGTCGATCTGCAACCCTTTATCGACCGCGACCAGATCGACATGGGTGCCTACTTCTACCCTATGGAACCAGAATGGGGCTGGCAAGGGGGCATGTACGGCGGCCTGCTCTATGCCGGCGGGCAGGCGCTCTACATCAACAAAGATTTGCTCGCAGAAGCCGGGCTCGATTTCCCCGCCGATGATTGGACGTGGGACGACATGCTGGCCTACGCCCGGCAGCTCACCGACCCCGACAACAACCAGTGGGGCATCCACATGAGTCCGCTCAACGTGCCGTACTGGAGCACCTCGTTTATCCACGGCATGGGGGGGACGGTGCTCAACGAGACCAATGACCAGTGTACGTTGACCGGCGAAGAGGCGCGCGCCGGGCTGCAGTTTGTGGCCGACCTCATCTTTGCCCATAACGTGATGCCGTCGCCCAGTTCGTTGCAGGGGCAAGAGAACCCCTTCCTCACCGGCAAGGTCGCCATCTACTTTGGCGGCACCTGGCAGGAAGGCCAGATCCGCGAGGCCGGGTTTGACTGGGACTTTGCCCACATGCCGGCCAACGCCACCACCGGCATCCGCCGCGTGCAGATGGGTTCCAATGCCTGGTCGATCATCAGCACGACCCAGCATCAGGAGGAGGCGTGGCAGGTCGTCAAGTTCCTCATGGGCGAGGGCGGCCAGCGAGGTATGATGAAGAACGGTGTGCCCGGCCTGACCAGCGTGGTGGAAAGCCAGGAGTACCGCGACCTCCACGCCCCGCAGAATATCGAAGTGCTGTGGAGCGATTTTGCCAATTACGGCCACGACTACTACCCTACGCCCGACACCGACGAGTGGTGGACGGCCGTGGGCCAGGAACTCTCCGCCATCTGGTCGGGCGAGGCCACAGTCGAAGAGGCCACCGAGCGCGCCTGTGAGGCCATCGACGAGATCTTCTCTCGCCGCCCCGCCGAGTGGACGCGGTAAACGCAGAACGTAGAACGTAGAGCGTAGAACAGGTATCATCGAGATTCCCGTTCTGCGTTCTACGTTCCACGTTCTACGTTCTACGTTTAGTTATGCGGAAACATACTCAACGACTCTCGGCCGTGGCGCGGCGCGAGGCTGTGGAAGGCTATCTCTTTATTTCGCCGTGGCTCCTGGGGTTGGTGATCTTCACCCTGGGGCCTATCCTCGCGTCGTTCTATTTTAGCCTGACCGACTTCGAGGTAGTGCGGGCGCCGATCTTTGTGGGTTTGCAGAATTACGACCGCCTGGTCAACGACCGGCTCTTCTGGCAGGCGCTGCGGGTTTCCAGCATCTATGTCTTTACGGCGGTGCCGCTGGGGCTGGTCTTCTCGTTTGCCCTAGCGTTGTTGATGAACCAACGGGTGCGCTGGCTCGGCCTCTGGCGCACGATCTACTACATCCCCACGCTGGTGCCGGTGATCGCCAGCACCATGCTCTGGCTGTGGATCTTCAACCCGGAGTTTGGGCTGCTCAACACGCTGCTCCGTTATGTGGGGATCGAAGGGCCGCTCTGGCTGGGGCACAGCCGTTGGGCGCTGCCGTCGCTGATCCTCATGAGTTTGTGGACGGTGGGCGGGCCGATGCTCATCTACCTGGCCGGTCTCCAGGGCATCCCTACCGACCTTTACGAAGCAGCTGAAGTGGACGGCGCGGGCGGGTGGGCCAAATTTTGGGCCGTCACCGTGCCGATGATGACGCCGGTCATCTTCTTCAACCTGATCATGAATATGATCTTTGCCTTTCAGGTCTTTGCCCAGCCCTTTATCATGACCGAAGGCGGCCCGCGCTATGCGACGCTCTTTTACGTGCTCTATCTCTATCAAAATGCTTTCAAATTCTTCCGCATGGGCTACGCCTCGGCGCTGGCCTGGGTGCTCTTTCTGGTGATCCTCGTGCTGACGGCGCTGGTCATCCGCTCGTCGGCGCTCTGGGTCTTTTACGAAGGCGAAGTCCGCCGGCGATAAATCTATGACTGAATCCTCTTCGCTTGCCGAGCCGGTGTGGGTAGCGCGGCGCAGTTCGCAGACGCTAGTGCAGCAGATCGTGCTCTATACGCTGATCCTCAGCGGCTCGCTGATCATGCTGGTGCCGCTCCTGTGGCTGCTCTCTTCCAGCTTTAAGGATACGGCGCGCATCTTTATTTATCCACCGCAGTGGATTCCTGACCCCTGGCGCACGGAGAACTACAGCAAAGTCTTCGAGCAGATCCCCTTTGTTCGCTTTTACTGGAACACGATCCTGGTGACGGGGCTGGCCGTCGCGGGGCAGATCGTATCGGCCAGTCTGGTGGCCTTTGGCTTTGCCCGGCTGCGTTTTCCCGGCCGCGATCTGCTTTTCCTCGTGCTGTTGAGCACGATCATGATTCCCTATCATGTCACGCTCATCCCTACCTTTGTGCTCTTCCGTCTGTTGGGCTGGCTTGACACCTATGCGCCGCTGATTCTGCCCTACTGGTTGGGCGGCGGCGCCTTCTATGTCTTTCTGTTGCGCCAGTTTTACATGCGCCTGCCGCTGGAACTGGACGACGCGGCGCGCATCGATGGCGCCAGCACATTTGGCATCTACTGGCGTGTGATCTTGCCCCAGGCCAAACCAGCCCTGGGTGTGGTGGCAGTTTTTACCTTTTTGAGCCACTGGAATGACTTCTTCAACCCGCTCATCTATCTGAACACCACCGAAAAATACACCCTGGCGTTGGGCATCAATCTCTTCCGCGGCTACCAGACCACACAGTGGAATCTGCTCATGGCGGCCAGCGTTATGGTGACCGTGCCCTGCATCCTGCTCTATGCCTTTGCTCAGCGCTACTTTATCCAGGGAATTGTTTTTACAGGGTTGAAAGGGTGAGGGGATACGTGATGCGTAATGCGTAATCCGTCTATCACCCATTACACATTACGCATTACGCATTACGAACCGGAGCAACAATCACCATGTCTGAACTCGGCGTCGGTATCCTCGGCCTGGGGCAGGGGAAATCACATTTGCAGGCGTTTCAAGCGATCGAGGGGAGCCGGGTCGTGGCGGTGTGCGACTTGGATGAGCCGCTGGCGCAGCAGGTGGCGCAGCAGTTCCACGTGCCCAAGGTCTATACTCGCTTCGATCAACTGCTCGAAGACAAAGAGGTTGCCATCGTTGTCGTCGCCACACCGGACCACCTGCACGGCCAGCACGCCATCCAGGCGCTGGAGGCGGGCAAACACGTGCTGTCTGAAATCCCCATGGCGACGACACTGGATGAGGTGCAGCGCATTATCGATCTGACTGACCGTAGCGGGCTGAAGTATCACATGGGCAACCAGGTGCGCTATGCTTTTTGTCTGCAAGACGTGCAAAAGCTCATCGCCAACGGGGACTTTGGCGAACTCTTCTACGGCGAGGGGGAATATCTGCACGATATGGAGGATATTGCCGGACGCCGGGGCCCCGACCACTGGCGAATCCAGAATGATATTTCGCAGACGACGCTGTTGGGCGGCGGACCGCATGCCATCGACACGTTGCGCTGGCTCATGGGCGCCCGCTTTGTGGAGGCGCAGGCGATCCACGCCGGCCAGCGCACGCGCTGGAACACAACCCATACGACGGTGGCGATCTTCAAGACCGACAACGGCGGCGCCGCCAAGATTACCGTCTCTTATGGGATGATGCGGCCTTATTGTCTCTATTACTCGGTGTACGGCGCCGAAGGCGCCTTCGAACGCACCCGTGACCAGGGTAGCGCCGTGCAGGAGACGACCAATTATCTCTACTTCAGCAAACTTTCGGGCACCCGCCGCCTGATCCCGGTGACGCTGCCCAACTGGAACAACCCCCAGGTAGCGCGGCGTTTTAGCCTGGGTCACGGCACGATGGAGATCGAACAGGCTGAGGATTTTCTGCGCGCCATCCGCCAGGACAGCGAGCCGCGCATCGGCCCGCGCGAGGCGGCGCGCTCCATTGCCGCCGGTATTTGCGCCCTTCAATCGGCGGAGCAGGGCGGTGGGGTGGTCAAGATTCCCCAGTTCTGAGAGTATTGTACTGAGGACGGCAGCCGTACCCGCAAAGACCTCCGGGAGGCGACCTGGGTATACTTTCCAGTCCAGGAGCCTCGCTGGTTACCTCCCGGAGGTCTGGTCCCGTTGGTTAGCCGGCCAAAAGCGTCCAGGGGATTGCGATGATGTTTTCGTCCAACTGGCGAACTTCGGCCCCACAATGTAACAACAGTCCTCCCACAGTCTCCGGCTGGACTGCCAAAAATTTGCGAAGGCCCTCGGCGTGACAATAGCCGGGCTGGTCGGTGAGCTTGACTTCGATTGCCAACAAGCGGCGGCCATGCTCAACGACAAAGTCTACCTCGTCGCCGCGCTGAGTGCGCCAGAAGTACAACCGGGCGCGCGGCGTGAGGAGGCTGGTTAAGACGCGCAAGTGCAAAAAGATCATGGTCTCAAAGTAGTTCCCGAATTCGCGGCTTGCGCGCAGGGTAGCCTCGTCGTAATAGCCGGAAAGAAAGATGGCCAGGGCTGGATCGGTCCACATGGCTTTGGGGGCTTTGAGCAGGCGAGTCGTGTGGCTGGCCGTGTACGCAGAAAGGCGCTCAAATAGATGGGTGGTTTCGAGCAGGTTCAGGTAAAGTTGATAAACATCGGATTAGGTGATGCCCATGTTGCTGATTCATGCTAGAGAGAGTTTCCATGCCCGTTACAGCGCCTATCTGGCCGAGCTTCTGCGGCTGGAAGGCTTTGTCGATTTCAACGAACTGGACCTCGCCGCCGTCGATGCTGCGGCCCTGACCCGCCACGACCTGGTGATCCTGCCGCGGGTGGCGCTCACGCAGGCGCAGGCGGAATTGTTCCAGCACTATGTCACCGGCGGGGGCCGGCTCATCGCTTTGCTGCCCGACCCCCACTTCGCCCGACGTTTTGGGGTGCAATCCACCTGGCGAGCTGTCGATCACGGTTGGCTGCATGTGGATGTCACTCAGCCCATCCTGCAAGGACTGAGCGCAGAGCCGGTGCAGGTCATCGTGCCGGCCACCGGTTGGGATCTCTCCGGCGGCGAATCTGCAACTGCCCTGGCAGAGGTGCGCACGAGCCGGGAAGCGGCCAGTGGGAAAGGGCAGCCCGCACTCGTCTGGTGCAAAGCAGGGGCGGGCGAGGCAGTCCTCTTTGCCTACGATCTGGCCCACGCGGTGGCCCGTCTGCGCCAGGGTAACCCCGAGCACGCCGATCTCTCTTATGCCGGGTTGGATGGCATCGTGCGGCCCAGCGAACTCTTTGTCGGCCAGCTCGACGTGGGGCAAATGCGTACACCCCAGGCGGATGTGCATACCGCACTGCTGGCCCGCATCATCGAGACGCTGGCCCCGCGCCCGCGCCTCTGGTATTACCCGGAGGCGAACCAACACAGTGCGCTGATCATGACCAGCGACGACGACTGGTCCAC
>QEUW01000258.1 GCA_003577005.1 Chloroflexota bacterium
CTAAGTTGAGCAGTTGGTCTCTGACTTGCGGATAGGTGCTATCGGTAGGCAACATGGACACGGGGATCAAATATCGCTCAAGTCTTCCATCGGCGCGTCGCACGATATACACCATTGTCTCTTGCGGCGGTATCCCTTCTGCCAGGTCGACCACGGCCGACATGGTGGGTGTTGCCGATGCCGTGGGCCCTACTTCAGGTTCAAACCCAAGCGGGGTCGGGGTGGGGGTGTCCAGAATGACGAAATCAGGAGGCATCGTCGGCACAAAGGGTTCGGTGGTCGGCTCGACCGTTGCCACCTCCGTAAGTGGTGGCTCAGCCGGTTGCGCGGTCTCCGGCTGGGGCGTCATCACTTGCAGTTCGCCCTGGCTGCCTGTCTCACCCATCTCCTCCAGGCGTGCCACACAGGCAGTCGAGACGCCCAGTAGCAGCACAAGCAAGAGTAGATAACCCAAACGCGGTCTGTTGCTCATCGATCGTTCTCCGGAGTCAAGCTCAACGTGCGCTGAACCAAACCAATAGGCGACCCCCTTGGGCAAGCGCGCAACCCCGCTCCTTATAGGGAGCGACCATCGGTTGTACACAAACAATGGGGTATGGTATTAGACAGTCAGTGCCTGGCAGTATAGCAGAGGAATAACCCAAATAGATATAGCGGATTTCCGCTATTTTTCGTGCGTGTCCCGACTCATCCAATACCACCTGGTTGCTTCGACACGGCCGGCTACGCCCAGTTTTTGGTAGATGTGGCTGAGGTGATGCTCGACCGTATGTTCCGCAACGATCAGAAGATGGGCTATCTCTTTATTCTGTTTCCCCTCCGCCAGCAGTCTAAGCACTTCCCACTCGCGCTGTGTAAGACATGGGGATATTTTCATAAGTTCGGCATTCCTTGATGAGTAGAGGAACGTGTAGTCGTTGATATGCACATTATATCCCCAAAAAAAAATACGTATCAACAATCGTTGCCGATCTGCGCAAATATCGTCAGGTAGTTGTTAGTTGTGGCCAGGCGTAAAGACCAGTCAGATTCGTCAAACGTGGATGCAGTATAGAAACCGCATCGACTGGCGCCATGATGAAGGTTGTTGGGCACCGAGATGCAGATGTCGCAGACGAGGCAAAGTAAAAACCGCTTGTTCCTCTTTACGAACTTGCTACAAAGGAATGGGGTGTGTCCGAAAATCGGGGTGTACAAATGTAGGGCAAGATGCCATCTTGCCCTACTTGCCCCCAATGCTGGACGCACCCAAAGGAATGGGCGGCGCTTGCAATAGCATGAGAGCCGTGTTATCGTACGTGAATGATTTGGTCGTTCCGAAATGCTGGATAGAGGATAGCTATCGAGCCATTGCCGGTAACCCCGGTTGGCCCACTTGCATAAGCGCACAACGAGTCTGGCACCTGCCGACCTTGTCCGGCTTTCCACGATTTAACGGGCATCGCGGAGTTCGCACGTGGGCGTGCGAACTCCGCAAAGAACAAGATGTTGATGACGCTCAAGTCACAACAGCCGGCAGACCGGCCAGCTTTTAGCCAACAAGACGTGATTTACCGGCAGAACGGTTCGTCGTTGCACACATCTTGTACCACCGGCAGGAAGAGATCGGTCACTGCCTGCACTTCCTGGATCGTATCGATGCGGTAGCTGCCGTCGTAGCTAAAGACGATGCGGTTGATGGCGTTGCAGGCGACGCCGCCGGCGCAGCCTTGTGTCACCAACTGGTTGGTCAACTCGGTCATGGAACGCAGCCCGGTGTAGGGGACGCAGGTTACCGCACCGTCCACGACCAGATTCGGCGGCAGCGGCCCGCTGATCACGACCAGGTCGAAGCCACCCTGCGCCGCTGCGGGCACGACCGGAATGCGCACGTTAAGGTTTTTGCCATAGCACATGGTCTGCGCCTGGAGGGCCTGTGCGCCCACGACCAGGGTAATCGTGTGGTTGCGCTCCAAGCCATCGGCGTTGTAGCCGTTGATCGTAAAGGGATAGCTCCCTTCAGCCACAGTCGGGCCGACTTCGACGACCAGCTTCTTACTGGCGAGAGACGAGTTAGCACTCAACATCGTTGGGCCTTCGAGTTCGTCCTCGAAGTAGATCAGCAAACCTGCCGGTAGATTAGCGCCGTTGATCCCCACCGGGACATCTTCGAAGAAGAGAGGTTGTGTCACCTGGAGCGACAAGGGGATCAACGTTGTGCTGCCGGGGGCAACGTGGTAGATGCTCTGCGGCGTGGTGAGTTGGTAGTCACCGGTGCTGTAGGCTACCGTCACTTCCTGCGAGCGCACCGTGCGTCCGCTCTCTTCGTCCACTGCTTCGATCACCAGGTAGTATGTCACACCGGGCCGCATGTGGTCGATGCTGGCCAGACCCATTGATTCGCTCACCAGATTATCTGCTTCGTCATAGAGCGACACGGCCACGGCATCGGAGACAACACGTGTATAACTCATAGGGCTGGCGCCAACGTAGACATTGTAGACATCGACATCAGGATGGTTCAACGGTGTCCAGAAGGTAATGAGTTCTAGCGTATCAGCGGCCAGTGTTGGCGTGATCATAGTGACCCAACTCATGGGGAAGGTAGCACTGTGATCGATGTGAATGAGGGCTACCTCGTTCGTGTTGGGCAAAACGGCATAAGCTTGCGCTGGCGGCATTTCATCGTTGTCGGCACGCACCCACATGTGATATTGACCGCTCGGCACATTGCTAAGGTTCACGACTTGGGTAGTCGCCGCACTGCGCACCTGTGCCGGGTCGGTGATGGTAAACTCGGCCACAGCAAAACCGGTGTAATTGGGTACGACCTGACTGATCGGCAGACCATTGTCGTCGGTGTAGGTCAGCGTCTGGGTCACCGCATCGGTGGTCAGGTAAACGGTCACTTTGGCCGGGGCAAAGTCCGACGCCAGCGTCCAACCCACCTGGGTCTGGCTGAGGTCGCCAGCATCGACGGTCACATTGCTCAATCTGGTGGGGGCGGCCACGCCCAATGCAGAGGCCATGTAGTTGTTGGTCTCCAGGTTGCCACTCAGCTTGACGCGCCAATCGCCGGGCCGCGCCTGGGCGACATCGTACTCGATAAAGAGCCGGCTCACGTAGACCTCGTCGATCAACTGGCCGAAGTCCATCTGATAACCACTCTTATCCCAGTTGATGCCATAGAGCGTGTAGACCAGACCAGTCTCGAACTCGAGTGAGCGCGGCGGAGCAATCTCGTTGCCCGTAGCCGCATCTTGAATCTCCACCAACGCCTGGCCTGCGGGAACAGCCAGATAGGTGCTGGCCGAGCCGTAACCGAGGTGAGTGGCCAGTGGCGTGCCCTCGATGAGAATGTTCACCGGGGCGCCGACCTGCGCACTCTGCACAAAGCGCACATGGGCATTGCCGAGTGCAGGGGCAAGGTTGTCGTCGGTCAGGACAAGCAGTTGTGGCGAATCTTTACCGGTAGTGACCAATGTGTAGTCTTGTCCAGCCCTCGTGGTCAGCGTCGTGCTGAGGATAGCCGCACCACCGCCCACAGGCGTAATCGTGATAGCGTGGTCACCCGGTGTCAAGAACAGATAGTCACGCGCCTCCGCCATCTGCAACCCGACGCCCGACCAGACGACCGAACCGTCAATGCTTACATCCACACTTTCCAGTTCGGTGCGCCAGGAGGTCGGCACATAGCGTAGGCGGGCCAGACTGTTTTCATCCGGTTCGATCGTGCGCTCCAGCTGGTGGACGAGCGTTTCCGTGTACTTCACTTGATAAGTGGGGGCCACCGGCGCCTGATTGTAGTTACCAGGGGTGATCTCGACCCCGTCCGGCGTCAAGATCGTCATGCTCAGGCCAGGGTCGGCAGAGAGTGCAAAGAGCACGTCGCTGGCCTCCGCCACGTTGACCAGCGAGACACCGGCGCTGGCAGCAATGGCAGCGGGACCGATGGGCGCCTTGATTAGCACCTCGTGATCAGAGACAAAGGTATAGCGGTCATCGATGAGGGTGGGGTCCAGCGAGAGCTGATTGGCTGCTGCTGCCTGCACCACCTGCTGCTGGTGCATGGCAGCAGCCAGTGCTGGCGGGGTAGCCAGCATGTAGCCGCTGACGCCGCCAAAGTCGATGTCACCCTTATGATCCACGTAGAACCCATACTGCTTACTGAGTACCTCCACATACCCCTTCATGCCATACTTACCGTTGGTAAACTCGCCAAAATCGACGCCCACGCCACCTGTTGTGATCCCGCCCGGTGGGATCGATAGGCAGACACTGCACGTCTTGACGCCACAGGGGTGATCTGGCAGCCAGTCGGGCGAGTCGCACCAGCGCACACCGCAGGGAACACCGGCGCAGCCCTCGTAGAGAACACCTTTACCCAGATTCAGCCGTACGACGCCGCGCCCGGTGAAGTGAAAGCGGTTGCCGCTGGAGGTCCAGGCATCGATACGGGCCGAGCCCTTGACAATCAACAGGTTGACGTTGAAGCTGGTACTAAAGCGATCCCTACGCACCGAGGCGCTGCCATTGGCGACTTCAAATTTGCCAATAATGGTGAGTGCCCCGGCGAGATCCAAACCCCACTCTGGCTCGATCAGAACCGTGGCGCTGCCATCGATCGTGGCCAGCGGTTTGTTAGCCGGCGATGGCAACGGGAGCCGGCGCGCCGTGTCGATGCGAATGCTCAGGCGCACAAACTGATTATCCGGTCGCAATGAGACGGTGCCAAAGACCTGGCTTACAACCAGACCTGTGGTCCCGATAGGGATGCCGGCTGTCGAAGTTCGCAGGATGCTACCTGCTCCATCCTTCTCTTTGAGCAACGCACAGTCCATACCGAGCGTCAACTCGGCCAGCCCCAGCCGATCCAGCGCGTCGGCGGTCAAGGCGTCGTACGGGGCCTGTGGTGTGCTGATACGCAGGGCCGCTGCACCGGTAGCGTCTTTGTAGAAGGTGAGAATCACCGCCAGGCCGCAGCCACTGGTGTAGGCGAATTTGGGGATGACAAATGTACCGCCGGCAGTAAACTCATATCCGTTGGCCACGCGCTTGAAATTACCATAGATCCGGCTGATGCCAAATCCCTTCTTGCTCACCAGCTTGGCGCCTGGGATTTTAGGGGCGCCTTCTGTGACACGCCCGCCAAAATTGAAGCCACTGCTGTCGATCAGCCAGGTGACGGCGGGGATTGGAATACACTCGCCACCCCAGTCGGTTGATACACAGAAGGTAGCCTTTTTGATGCGCAGGCTAGGGCGTTCGGCATAGTACTCGATGGTGGCGCCGCTAAAGCTCAGTTGGACGCCGGCCGGGTCAAGCGAAAAGTCGCCGATCCGGTCGCCGATCTGCGCATCATAGCTTTGCAGACGGCCGCGCTTGTCCACCCGGCCGCGAAAGTCGATATTGGTCGCTCGCGAGTCGCCGGGAATACGGATGTCCATCTTACCTGCAACGACGCAACCCAGCGAGCTAACTTCAGAAATGATAGGCGCACGGACTGTCACCTCAGTCTGGTTGTCGCTGGACGTAATAAACTTGATATCCTGGCCATTGCAGAAAGTAAAGGGCGGCGGCGGATCATTGGGCTCATCCAGCAGCTTGATGAGAAAGAGCTTTTCATACGGGTCATCCACACCGTTGGCAACCTGCACCCGGATCGACGCCACCGGCAAGGTTTCAAAGTCCAGTTCGGCAGCGGTGCGTAGCTGATTGCCGGCGATAGCAAAGAGGTGGTTATGCTGGCTGCCGGCCCCACTTACCAACGTAAATGTATGCGGCACGTTTCGTGGATCAGTAGCGCTGAGCAAACCGACAAGTGTGCCGGCCGGCTTATGTTCGGCCACTTTGGTGCCACTCAACTGAATATCGGTGATCCCAAGTGGTACATTGGCAAAGATGGTGATCGTGAACTCTTTGTCAAAGGTTGCATTGTCTCGGTCTGTGCTGCTGATACGCAGTTTGTAGCGATCCTGCTTCTTAGGATTGAACAGGGTGGTCGTCCGCAATTCGTTGCCGGCCAGTGAAAAGGCGCCGGAATTATTTCCATTGAGACGATAGATGTGTTTGTCGTCGGTGTCGGCATCGACCGTGGCGAGCTTGCCGACGAGCGTGCCGATGGGCGATAGCGCGTCTACACGATCATTGCTCAGGGTAATGTCTGTGGGGGCATCGTTGACGGGCAGCACCAGTAGCCGGGCGGTCGCCTTGGCAATCACGTTGATGTCATTCCGGATGGTGTAGTCAAAGCTGTCTACCCCATAGAAGTTGGCTTTTGGCGTATAGCGGATGATGGTACCCTCGATGACAGCCGTGCCATTGGTCGGGGGGCGAACAATGCTGACAAGCTGGACTACACTCACCGGGTCGCGGTCATTGGCGAGTACATCGATGACCACCGTTCTGTCCTCATTCGTACGCGCCGCATCATCCACTGCTTGGGGTGGGCCGCGACGAATAGCGACGGCGTAGTCCTCCACTTCGCCATCAAACGACTCGCCATCGTAGGAGAGACGGAGGGCGCTTGCATAGCGAAAACGGGCCACTGTCAAGTCGGTAAGCGTGGCATTGCACGGTACGTTGAAGGCAAGTTGCTGTGTACCGGCGGGCAGTGTTACCGCATTGAAAATCCGTTCGCCGGGGTCTGCCCAGTCGCCGTCGTTGCTAAAATCGATCCAGCCATACAGCCGGCCTGCTGCCGCCGTCGTCACAGTAGCCGTCGCTGTCTGGCAGATGTTGATCTCGGCGGAGAGCACGACGCCGTCTTCATCATCGCCAATGCTATCGTCACCGGTGGCATTGGCATTCGGCTGTCCATCCGCTTCACTGTCCACCATCGTGCCCAATCGCAACTCGTTGACCTGCCCGTGGCGGGCGCCATTGTTGGCCTTCAGCGTTGGATAGGTGGGATCGGGGGCATCGCCGTAGTCATAAGTGATGGGGCCAGTCTCCTCGACCGCACCAATATCACAGGCCGCACCTTTTGGCCGGCTGACATTCCGCTGGTCAGTGGTCACTGTGCCACCACTGCAATTGCCGGCGTCGATGGCCGGGCTGCCGGTGAGCAGGGCATGGGTCTGGGTAGCGCCGCCATTGTCGGCAAGCGGTGCAAGCTGCGGGTCAACGTTGGTCTGATCGTGCGCTTGGGTCAGGTTGCAGGAGGCGTCGGAGGAGAGATTATAGTCGCCTGACGTAATCGCGCCGCTACAGTTGGCGCCACCCACACTATTGGCCAGGATGCTATTGGTGACAGTGATCGCGCCACTCCGGTTGAGGATTACGCCATCTGCGCCAGCCTGGTTGCCCGAGAAAGTGGTATTCTTCAAAGTGAGGGTACCCGACTGCTGCAGGAGAGCGCCGGCTGTATTGGCGGTGTTGCCACTAAAGGTCACATTGGTCAACACAGGGCTGCTCAGTGTACTTTTCATACCACCGGCCTCGATGCCGGCCTGATTGCCGGCGAAGGTGACGTTGGTCAGCACTGGGCTGCCATTATTATTATTGTAAAGACCACCGCCACTGATTTCTGCCCGGTTGCCGCTGAAGGTGACATCCGTTAGGCTGGGGGTGCTGTTGGTGAGATTATAGATGGCGCCGCCATCCCCAGTCGCCCGGTTGCCCCTGAAGAGTACATTGGCCAGGGCTGGGCTGCTGCCAAACTGGTTGTACATGCCACCACCATTGCCGGCCTGGTTGCCAAGAAAGGCAAGATTTCTCAACTGCGGGCTACCAACATCGTTGAACATGCCGCCGCCGGCAGTGGAAGGTCCCTCTGCCTTGCCGGCCGTGATGGTAAAGCCATCGAGTACCGCGGTGCTGTCGGCGCCGCTACCGGTGACCACGTTGTAGGCATTATTGCCCTGGATGTCGTTCCACGTCTCGGCAATGTGATTGCCATCTGTGTTGGTGTCGTTCTGGTCAGTGTCGCCGCTGAGGATGGTGACATTCGCCGCGGGGTCGCGCTGGTCACGACTGGTTTCACCCCCGGCAAAACCACCGTAAATGCCCAGATTGCTCTTGAGTTGGAAGCTGGCTGTGCGATCATTGTCACTTTTGCCGCCGCCCACATCGGGATAGTAGACACCTCCGGCCACCCAGATCTCCTCGATCTCCTCACAGCCAGCGGCCGCGGCGAGCGCATCCTGTAGATTGGTGAAGGCATCCGCCCAACTGATGCCGGTGTTGGCGCCGCCGGCAGAGTGGTTGACATAGAGCACGGTGGGGCAGCTAAAGACCAGGTCTAACGTGGGTCGGCGACCTTCATTGAAATGCCCTTGCATGCTGATGTTGTAGCCCGAAGCAAGCGAGCCATCGCTGTCATAGTCCTGCGCCGTGACCCCATCCGGCGCTTTGAACTTGAGGAAGATATAATGCCCGGCGGTATAGTTGGCCTGCAGAAAGGCCGTCAAGTTGGCAGCGGCGCTGTCGGACGGGCTGACGAAGGCAAAGTTTTCGTTCGGCTGCGATGGCGTCAAGAAATCAGCCTGGATCAGTGTGCCGGCGGCGGCGAAATCGCTGGCCGGGACCTCTTTGGTCGGGCGCACGCCGAGAGCAACCAACTCGGTATCGTAGGGGGCGCCGCCGCGCGGGTTGAGTACGCTGTTGACATTCGGCCCAATCACAGCGGAGAGGACATGCCCGGCGGGGATCGGCGGCAACTCAAAGACCATCACCGCGCGTTGCTCGGTGCCATCCATCACAAAGCCTACATCGCCGCCCAGCGCATTGGCGGCGATGACGCCGGATGGGTTGAGCAAGGAATGGGTATCGGTGGCCGGCGCCCGCACCGTGGTGGATGCCAGGAGCGGCGCGGCCCGCACCGTGGGGATGGAGACCAGGGGCTGCGCCAATAGCAGCGCGAGCAGCGCGGCGGCGAGCAGAATTCTGTGCGGGATACGCAGGAAGAAAGTAGATACTTGCTGGCTCATAATGACTCCAATCGATAAAAAGCGTCGTGCAATAATCGACTCGTTCTTGTTCTCGTTCTCATCCTCGTCCTTGCACTCAGCCGCAGATCGGCGCTTCGTACTGGCAGGTTGAATGCACTACCGGCAGGAAGAGATCCAATACGGTCTGCACTTCTTGGACGGTGACAATGGTATAATCGCCCTCATAGCCAAAGAACAGCCGGCGCACGGGGTTGCAGGCGGTCTGATCGAGACAGCCCTCCGTCACCAGGCCATTGGTCAGTTCGACCATGGACCGCAAGCCGGTGTAAGGCGCGCAGGCGGTCACCCCGCGCAGGAGCAGCCCCTGTGGCGCCGGCCCGCTGATCACCACCAGATCCACCGGCCCGGCATCCATTGCCGCCGGCTGCACGCTGATGATCGCCTCGATGTCGTCGCCATAGCACATGGTCTGCGCCTGGCTGCGCACCAGCAGATCGACCTCGGTGCTGGCCGTGGCCGTCACGACGTTGCCCGCGGCGGGTGTGCCGGTGACCAGGACAGTATTGGCGAGCGGGGCGGGCAGGTCGCTCATCTGTGGCGTGTAGGTGCGCGTCGCCACTGCCACCTGGCCGGGGGCTAGTGAGACGACCGGCGCGGCTGCGCCTCCCGCCTGGGGGGTCCAGATGATCGCACCGAGCCAGTCATCCAGCGCCTGGATGGTGAGTGACACCTCGCCGGTGTTGGTGACTTGATACGAATAGGTAATTACCGTTTCGTCCACGATGGCCTCGGCCACGCTGGCGTGTTTGCTAACGGCCAGACCCGCCGCGGGCTGTACACCCAGGGCAAAAGTGGCGGTGATGTTCTTGTCGCTGTCCACGGTGAGGACGCACGAACCCATGCCGGTGCAATCGCCGCTCCACCCGCTGAAGGTGGAGCCGGTGTCCGCCGTGGCCATGGCCGTGACGACTGTGCCCGATGCGTAGGTGCCACCCGGCGGGTCAAGGCTGACGCCACCGCTGCCCATGCCCGCCAGAGCGACTGTCAAAGTAAAGTGAGCCAACTCAAATGCGCCGATATCACAGCTCGTACCCCGGGGTCGGACAATGCCCCGCTGATCGGTTGCAATGGTTGTTCCACAGCCATAACTCCCATTAGCCGTAACATCCAGGGCGGGGCTACCGGTCAACAAAGCGTGTGTGTAAGTTGGGCCACCGTTATCGGCCAATGTACCGAGCTTGGGGTCGCCGTTGTTGGCGATCAGCAGCTCGGCTGCCGCGCCATTGGCACCGGCGGCATTGGTTTCGATGATATTGCTCTGGCTGCCGGTGATCGAGCCACCATCGTTGTAGAGGTCGGTTTGGTCGTTAGCCGTATTCGCCAGGATCGTGTTATCCAGCGTCAGAATGGCCGCGCCGTTTAGTTGTTTGTTGAAAATCGCGCCCCCATCCACCCGTGGTGCGTTTCCAAAGCCGGTTGTGACATCATTATCGGAAAGCGTGCTAAATTGCAGCGTAACCGTACCGTCAAGGTTAAAGAGCGCGCCACCCAGGCCGTGTCCTGCCCCAGCAACACCGCCAAAGGCGGAACCGCCCTGGGCACTATTTTGAGACAAGGTGCTATTGGTAATCGCGACTGTGCCGCCCCGATTAAAGATTGCGCCACCCATGCCGGCGCCGCCACCGGCCGCACTTCTGTCGCTATTGCCGCCACCAAAGCCGCCAAGACCAGTCGCGCCACTGGCGGCGCGATTGCCACCGCCACCGCCCCCAAAACCGCCATTGCCACCGTTCGCTGAAAAACTTCCACTGCCGCCGCCGCCACCACCGTTACCTCCATCAGTGGGAGTATCGATATTCCCTGTACCCCCATTGGGGCCACCGCCCTGGCCCGGATTGCCAATGATGTCGCTTGGGAGCCAGCCGCTGAACCCATCCTGACCAACGCCGCCACCGCCGTTGCCTTCGCCGCCAGCCCCGCCAAAACCACCAACACCACCGATGGCCCTATTACTGGACAGGGTACTGTTTTCAATGGTCAGGCTACCTTCGTTGAAGATAGCACCGCCCATCCCCGCCGCGCCACCCCCGCCCGCGCCGCCTTCGTAGATGTTCCCATATTGGTCAGGCAACTGTGACGACCATCCACTGCCGCCAGCGGCAACACCGTTTCTGAGTGTGATGTTGCGCAACGTCAGGTTCCCAGTGCTCATCACGTGGAACAGGCGGAAGTTTGAGGAGCCGCTTCTAGCCAGGGTGATCCCGTTGGAAGTTGGGCCAATGATCGTAATATCGGAAGTAACATCAAAGGCGGTTGGGCCAAACTCGTCACTGTCCAGACCCGTGTCAAACAAGGTCAGCTCAATGGTCTGC
>QEUW01000259.1 GCA_003577005.1 Chloroflexota bacterium
TGCCCGACACGGCTGGCGGCGGCTATTCGGCCTTCAACCGCTACTATTTTTCCCAATTAGATCGTGAGGCAGTCATCATCGACGAGCGGTTCAATGGGGGCGGCTACGTGGCGGACTACGTGATCGACATGCTGAGCCGTCCGCTGCTCAGCTACTGGGCGACGCGCGAGGGCAAAGTCTTCCCTACGCCCAATGCGTCGATCTTTGGCCCAAAAGTGATGATCATCAACGAATTCGCCGGTTCGGGCGGCGATGCGCTGCCCCACTTCTTCCGCCGCCGCCGGCTTGGCACGCTGGTGGGTAAACGCACATGGGGCGGCCTGGTGGGGATCTATGACTATCCCGCGCTCATGGACGATGGCTTTGTCACCGCACCCCGCCTGGCGATCTTCAGCCCCGACGGCGAGTGGGAGGTAGAAAACGAAGGCGTCGCGCCCGACATCGAGGTAGAGATGACGCCCAGGCTGGTCATCGAGGGCCGAGACCCGCAGTTGGAAACAGCCATCGAACTCATCCTGCAGGCGCTGGAAAAGGAGCCGCGGCCCAGAGTGTCACGACCGGCTTCTCCGAGCCGAGTGGCAACAAATTGACGCCGATGTATCAGATTCTGTTGACATTTGGCGAATTTACTCAACTCAGGTGCGATGCGCTTGAAACGTACGTTGCACCTCTGGTTTGAACCGAAATGTCAACGGAACCTAAACGATCTTCATTTCTCGCTTGCCCAACAACCCCTGCGGCCGTACGACCATCAAAATGACCAGCGTTGCGCCGACGATCAAGAGCCGCGTGGCCGCCGGCTCGCTGGCGAGTCGCGTCTCCCAGGCAAAGGTAAAGAGATAGATCGTGGACCCCAGCAGGATCGCCTGCCAGCGGCTGGGGAAGATAAGCACCGCCAACAGGCCCACCAGCGCCGCTACAATGGCCCCATTGCCGATGACGGTGTAACTGGCGGGGATCACCAGCCAGCGCTGCACCAGGGCATTGAACCACGAGCCGATCGGCGGCGCCCCCTGCTGAAAACCCGGCCAGAGCAACAGGACGGCGGCCTTCAACAGCATGCCGGCCAAAATCGTCCCGCCCACGATGACACCAAAGCGCCGCCACGACCGCAGCCAGAACCACAGCCCGATCAGCCCTGCGCCATAAAAGAGCAGGCTGGCCACGGCAATGTTGCGCAACACCTCCGGCAGGATCGTGAAGGTAAAGGCTCCCAGCACCACCCCCGGCAAGCTGCCCAACCCACCCAATACCACCATGCCGTAGAGATTGATCAGCGCAGCAATGCTGTAGCGCGGCACCGGCACTACGTTGCCTTGCCAGGCGGCATCTACCACCCCCGCCAACGCAGCAATCGCCGCACCGATGGCAAAGGCCATGAGCTTGAGCCGCTGCGTCGGCATACCCATCACCTCGGCGGCCAGATCGTCGTCGCGCATCGCGCGCCAGGCCCGCCCTAACCGCGAACGGTTGAGATGGTCCACGGTGATGTAGACCCCGATCAGCAGGAACAGAAAGAGATAATAGTAGTGCAGCGTTGTCGAGAAGGTAAAGCCAAAAAAGGAAAGATTGTCCAGTTCGTTGATGCCGTTGGGCCCGCGCGTCAGATCGACCGGCCGCGCCATCCCCGGCAGTTGGACGCGGGTGGCCGTCAGCAACAGTTGCACAAAAACCTGGCCAAATCCCAACGTGACAATCGCCAGATAATCCCCCGCCAGCCGGATCGAGACCGAGCCGATCAGCCAGCCGATCAACGCGGTAAAGGCTACGATCAATGGCAGGCTAATCACCGTCGGCAGATGGATTCCACCCGGCAGCGCCCCGCCCAGCGTGACAAAATCGGAAGCCAGATAGGCATACGTATAGCCCGCGATCCCGTAAAAGGCCACATAGCCCAGATCGAGCAGTCCGGCAAAACCTACGACCACGTTCAGCCCGATCGCCAGCATAGCCGCCACAAGAAAGCTGGCCAGGATGCGCACGACAAAGGCATTGTCGATTACGCCCAGCAGGTCGAGCACCGGGCGCAGACTGGTGAGCCACGGAGCCAGCGCCATGAGCGCCACCACCAGCCCATAGCGGACGTTGAGCGGGATCGCCGCCCAACCGGAGGTCACCGCGCCCCACAGCCCGCTCTGTTTGTAGCGCCGCCCTTCCACCTGGGCGACCCATTGGTCGTGTCCGATAGGAGGGGCGGGAGCGGAGGTTTCACTTTGCTGCGTCATGCCGGATCTTTCTGCAATTCCTCAAGCCAACGCTCAAACTCTGGAACCGACTGTGGCTGCTTTAAGCCTGATAAGCGGAGAGAGAGCAGGAAATTGCGTGATTACACCTTCTGCACCAACGCCTTGCCCAACAGCCCATTGGGCCGCACCAACAGGATGAAGACGAGCAACATAAAGGCCACGGCATCGTTAAAGGTCACCGAAATATAGACCGCCGTAAACGACTCCGCCAACCCCAACAACAGCCCCCCCAACAGCGCACCGGGAATGCTGCCGATACCACCCACCACGGCTGCGGTGAATCCCTTCAGCCCGGCCAGAAAACCCATAGTATGGCGGATGCTAAAAAAGACGATTCCCACCAGCACCCCCGCGGCGCCGGCCAGCAGCGCACCGATAAAAAAGGTGACGACAATGACCTGGTTGACATTGACGCCCATCATCTGCGCCGCATCCAGGTCCATAGCGACGGCGCGCATGGCGCGCCCCAGCCGGGTGCGCTGGACAAAATAGGTGAGCGCCAGCATAAGGATCAGCGCCACACCAATGATCAGCAAGCGCGAGAGATGGATGTTGGCGCCGCCAAAGGCCACCGACGCGCTTGTAGGGATCAACTTGCCGCTGCCGATGCTGAGCGGGCGCGGGCCGGCGATAATCTGCATCAGGTTTTGCAGCACAAACGACACCCCTAAAGCGCTGATCAGCGGGGCCAGGCGTGGCGCATAGCGCAAAGGGCGGTAGGCAAAACGCTCCACCCCCACGCTGACCAGCCCGGCGCCTACCATCGCCACCACCAGCATGATGACAATCACCAACGCAGTGGGAATGAGCGCCACTTCGTCGGCATTGAAAAGCAGATAGACGCCATACCCCAGATAGGCGCCGATCATGTAAATATCGCCGTGAGCGAAATTGAGCAGCTTGAGGATGCCGTAGACCATCGAATAACCCAGCGCGATCAAGGCATAGACGCTGCCCAGCGTCAGGCCATTGATGAGGGTTTGTGGGAGCAAATTGAGCCACTCTTGCATGAGTCTTGATCAGGTTACGGGTGTCGTGTTCTGTCGCCGGCGCAGATAATGGAGTACGCCGGCAGCTAGGAGGATGCCAAATACAAGGGGGCCACCGCAGGCCAACACGTAAAACAGCGTGTAATCATCGCGATAACGGACGATCACGTCCCGGTAGGGCGCATCGCGTGCGGCAAAGATGAAAAGGTAATCTCCATCCACCTGGGCCGGGTCGACCACATCCTCAAATTTAGTCAGGAACTGCCGGCTGTCGACGACGGTGCGCAGCGGCGAGGCAGTCGGCAGTTCGGCGAGGTCGAGCCAATCGGCAAAGGTGACGCGCCCTGTGCCAAAGGTGGCCAACTTGTGGGCGCGATGCTCGGCGAGCACGTAGATGGTAACAGGTATACTGGCCTGCGCCAGAGCCGTCGCCCGCATGGGATAAATGATCTGATCCGAAGGGAAGGTCACCCAAAGCGGGTTGAGGGCGCCTTCCAGCGGCTGGCCGGCACCGCCTGATCGTAAACGAACAGCGACATAATACCAGTTTTGTTCGACATAGGGTTGTAAAACATCCGCCAGATCGGGGGGAAAGGAATAGTCGTTTTCTTGCAGCCAGTCCGCCAGAGCGCCGGCATCACTGGCGGCCAGATTGCTCACGTCGAACGGGCCCAGATCGAGCCGTTCGAGCACGGTTACCGGTTGCGCCCCAACCATTGCCCCTTCAGAAGCGGCGCCAAAGCCAGGCATGGCATGGCGCCGCCGCTCCTCGACCTGGGGCCGGGTCCACTCGTAGAGGGCATGAAAGAGTTCGGGGTCGCCCAGCTTCACTTCTGCCTGTGCCGGCACCGGTAGAATCCAGGCAGCCTCGCTCGCCTGGCCGACCACATCCAGCTCCATCCAGATCTCTTCGGTCTGGCCGTCCCAGCGAATCAATGCTCGCTCCTGGAGGACACCGCCCCCGTCGCTCTCGCGCGGCAGATAGACACCGCACCCGCAGGCATAGAGTGGCCAGGCAACGCTGGCGAGGATCAGCGTCACGCCGAACAGAGCCATGCGCACGATCAGACGCACACGGAATGTCATCGAAAGGATCGGGTTCGCGCACATTTCCGGCCAGGCTTGCACAATGTGCCCCACTGGTGGAAGTTCAGTTGAGCAACGTGAACTCGCCACCCTCCACCTGGAAGAGGAAGAACCTGCTTCCCACTACCTGGTTGTTCTCGTCAAAGGCAACCGGGATGCCCAGTGGGGTCTCCGCCAAATCCGTGCTTTTGAGCTTCTCCAGCACACAGGCGCGGGTCACCTCACCCTCCTGCGAGCAGCGTTCGATGGCGTCGAGCGCAACGTAGGTCGTCAGCGCCGAGGCGCCGCCAAAGGCGCCAAATTCGGAAGTATACTGTTCGGCGTAGCGGGTAATGTACTCCTCTGCTTGCGGCACTTGTTTTGGGTCGGGCGAGAAGACCGAGACATAGGTTCCTTCCAGCGCCTCGCCTGCGGCATTGACCACATCGAGCGAGAAGCCCGCGTCGGCCAGAAAGTAGACCCCTTCGTAACCCTGCTCGCGCAACTGGATCACTAGCGTGGAGAGCTGGTTGCCCAGCTGGCCGGGGAAAAAGACCACCTCAGCACCGCTTGCCAGGATCGCCGTCACCAACGAGGAGAAGTCGGTGTCCTCCTGCGTTACCGAAGCGCGCGTCACGGTCACGCCAGCTTCTTCGAGCAGAGCTTCTACCTCATCGCACAACCCGACGGCATACGAAGACTGGTCATCCACCAGGTAGGCCGAGGATATCTGGAGCGTGTCGATCATATAGCCGGCGTCGGTGGCGCTCTGGTCGGCATCACGTGGGATGGGGCGGAAGAAGGTCGGCGTTGCGTTGGCTGGATCGGTAAGGTCGGTGCGGGTGCATGACTGGGTCAAATGGGGAAGGCCCGCGGCGGCAAAGATCGGCTTGGTCGCTTCGCACCCCTGGCTGCCTGCCGGGCCAATAACGGCGACGATCTGCGGGTCGGCGACCAGGCGCTCGGCTACGGTCCTGGCGATATCGGGGTTGAGTTCGGTGTCTTCGGAGACCAGTTCCACCCCCAGACCGGTGCGTTCGTTGAAGATGTCTACTGTCACCTGGGCAAAGCCCTGTTGCTCGCTGCCCAGAAAGGCGGCTGGCCCGGTCAACGGCCCCATAAAACCGACCTTGATCGTCCCGCCCGGCTGTGCGGGGGCTTCTGCCGGGGCGGCTGCTTCTCCACCACCCGGCGCCGGGGAGCCAACAGGCGCACAGGCTGCCAAAACCAACATGAGACAGAGTAGCCCCGCCAGCACCTTGTCAACTTGCATGGTTGATTCTCCTTTGTGGGTAGACGGTGATGAGTGATGAGTGAGATAAACCGTCACACATCACGTTGCGCTGCATCTCGATATTTGGACGGGTAATCGACGATCTTGTCCCACTCGTCGGGGGTGGAGCGGGCGACGACGGCGACGACCGGTTCGCTGTCGCTCAGGTTAAAGACTTCGTGGGGAACACCCGGTTCGATAAAGATAAAATCGCCAGCTTCGTGCTCAACCGAATATTCCAGATTGGGCCCATACTCGTGGCGGACGCGGCCCTGCAAAATAAAGAGCATCACCTCGAAGCCGTCGTGGATATGGGCGTAGGCGATGGCACCCGGCGGCACGCTGGCAACATTCATCGAGAGCGCCTGGGCAGGCGAATTCTTGCCCGACAGGCCCGTCTTATAGCGGATGCCGTTCCACGAGCGGTTGGTGGGCCCGCCGCCACGCACCCACCATAACCCCTTGTGGTGCTCGACAAACTTTTGTAACTCCTCTTGTGTCGCGCTGGGCATTGTTCCTTCCTCCTCTTGCCAGCTAGAATGACCATCTTGATTGTGGGCGAAGCTAGAAGATGCTATACTGTGCTGCAACGGCGGTAGTGGGAATGAGCCGGGCGGGTGCTAAAGGGCAAATCTCGTTGAGGTTGCATCCTGCCCTGATATGCAACTCACTACGGTGGGTCGCTGCGTAGTATACCCACAGCCGTGCGAATCCGCAACTGGCTGCAAAAGATGGCATCGACCCTATGAACTTGAACGCACGATGAACGAATCCTTACCCTCATCTCCCCATCGACAGGCCGTCAACTCTGGCACGGTGTGGGAAGAGCTTGCTGGCTACAGCCGCGCCATCCGTATCGGCGACCGTATCCTCGTCTCTGGCACTACGGCCACCGGACCCGCGGGGGAGGTCGTCGGCGCAGGCGACCCGGCAGCGCAGACACGCTTTATTCTCGACAAAATCGAACAAGCACTGCACCAGTTGGGCGCCCGGATCGAAGACATTGTGCGGACGCGGGTCTATGTGCGCAACGCAGCCGATTGGGAACCGGTGGCGCGCGTGCATGGTGAACGCTTTGGCGCCATCCGCCCGGCCAATACGCTGGTGGAAGCCCGGCTGGTGGGCGATGAATACCTGGTCGAGATCGAAGCCGAGGCGATCATCGGCGCCGGGAGCGTGAGCTAGTCTCTCCATATCTCCTCAAATCTCCTCAAACTCCCAGAGATTTATGAGGTTTGAGGAGATTTAGGGGGATTTTATTGGTGATTTTAAGATGCGTTTCAGCCTGCGGCTCAACAACGATTTGACCCTCACCCAATACAAAACGTTGGCCCAGGCGGCTGAAGCTGCCGGTTTTGACCAGCTCTGGGTCAGCAATGATCTCTTTTTGCGCAGCAACCTGGTGGTCCTCCCCGCCATCGCCCAGGCAACGAGCCGGTTGGAGATCGGCACCGGTATCCTCAACCCCTACACCATCCACCCAGCCGAGATGGCAATGTTCGCCGCCACCATGGACGAACTGAGTGGCAACCGTTTCAATCTGGGTATTGCGGCCGGTGCGGCCGAGTTTCTCAAATGGATCGGGGTCGAACAGGAGCAGCCTCTCAGCGCTATGCGCGAGACGATCCTGGCCGTGCGCCGGCTGCTGGCAGGGGAGCGGGTTGCGCTGGCGGGTCGCTTTCTCCGCTGGAACGATGAAGCCTATCTGCGTTTCAGTGCGCCGCGCATCACCCCCATTTATGTCGGCGCGATGGGACCAAAGATGTTGGCGCTGGCCGGTGAGCTGGCCGATGGCGTTCTGCCGCTGCTCTTCCCGCCCGAACACTTCTTTGGCGTCCAACCCTATCTTGCCACCGGTATTGCCGCCCGTAGTCCACACCTGGCCCCGCTTGACTTCGCCGCCTGTCTTTGGGTCTCGCTGGCGGAAGACGAAGCGGCAGCGCGGCGCGTGCTGGCCCAGAAGATCGCTTATTACGGCCACGCCCTCGGCCCGCTCATTTACGAGCGGTTGGGGCTCACTCGCAACGATTTTCGCCCCATCGAGCATGCCATGATGGTGGAGCGGGATGAGGAGAAGGCGATCAATCTAATCGATGAACGGATGTTGCGTATCGGGGTCGTGGGAGGACCGCACGCTGTCATCAAACGATTGGAGCCGCTCGTGGCGGCGGGCGCCCGCCATCTCAGCTTTGGCCCGCCGCTGGGGCCGGATCTACTGGAAGCTGTGCAGTTGCTGGGGAAAGTGATACACCATTTTCGCAGACAGACTGGTTCCTAACCTCAAGCCCCCGAACACCCCCTGATCAACCCGCTGCCTCGTTCCACGGCACTGCGCTGACATCGTCATGGCGTAGCCTGCGCCGGCCGATCCGGTCGATACGCATGACTAGCCGGCAGGCCGGGTCAGGACAGGTGACGCGGCTGTCGGTTTCCATCCAATCGGCGGGGTGGTTGAGACGCTGTTTGGCCGGCAGCAAGGGCAGCGTCGATTGCAGTGCGTAGAGGCAAAAATCTTTGCCATCGGGCAGAGAGAGCTTGCCCCCACGCAGAAAAAAGCAATCGCCAACCGCCATGTTGCACGTACAGTTGCCATCGATGGACTCGACGGTGATTTGGAGGTCGTAAAGTTCAAACTGGTCTGGCTGGTTTGCCATATTGCGCTACCCATAGTGTCGTCTTACAATACAAAGCAATTCAGTGACTGCTCCCAACGCTAAAGCTGTTGGGCTTCTACAGCTACAACCGCCGCGCCCTGGGGGCACCCGGTGCTGATGCTCGCCAATCCACGAGCAAGAATGTTTAGAGCCGCATTTACATCGCGGCACATCTTCAAACCACAATGAGGACATTCGTGAACACGTACAGTCAGGTCTTTAGGAACAATCTCACCACAACCAGAGCACATCTGCGTCGTGTTCTTGGGATCAACCAGTGCTACACCACGACCGGCACTCGCAGCCTTGTACGTGGTGAACCGCATGAATTGACCCCAAGCCACATCTGCAATGCCCCGGTTGATGGCCTTGTTCCCATTAACCTGCATATCCTGAATGTCCAAGTCCTCAAAGGCGATGAACTGGTATTCATTCACCAGTTTGCGAGACTCTTGGTGCGCAAAATTGGTACGGCGGTTGGTCGCACGGCGGTAGGCGTGCTGCAGCGCACGAACCGCATTGCGCCGTTCGGGTGTTCCTTTGGCGAATCGCTCTTTCTTGCGCTGAAGCCGGGCAATGTCTCGTTGGTCTCGTTTCATCCAGCGTTGGCGCTCGATTTTCTCACCGTTGCTGAAGGCTGCAAAAGTGGACAGACCCAGGTCAACACCAACAACCTTATCAGTGGGCGGCAGCGGTCTCGCCTCAACTTCACAGGAGAAGCAGGCGTACCAGTTACCGACCGAGTCACGGCGAACGGTCAAGGTCTTGATGGTTCCGCTGATTGGTCGATGCAGCTCGATTTTGACATCACCGATTTTGCTCATGCGCAAGCGCCCATTGTCGAGCAAGGCAAATCCGCTTTGCGTATAGGTGAAACTATCGTACCGACCCCTGCCTCTGAAGCGGGGATAGCCAGGTTCCTCGCCAGCCTTTACCCGGCGAAAGAATGCCTTAAACGTAAGGTCTACACGCTCGGTGACATTCTGCAATACCTGAGAGTGAACCATTTGAAGTTCTGGTTTTTCCGCTTTCCAGATCGGCAACATCCGCTTGGTGTCATAGTACGACACGTTGCGCTGCTCTTGCTCCCATGCTTCTTTGCGCATGGCAAGCGTCTGGTTATAGACCCAGCGGCAGAGATCGAGCGTCTGCTCAAGGGTTGCGCGTTGTGCGCCGGTTGGAAAAAGCCGATACTTGTACGTCAATCTCATGGTCACATTGTAGCACATTTTAGGCCAATCGCAAAATACCTAAAGCATGTTTGTTTGTTGAGTTTGCGGTTCGGGCTAAAGCCCTCGGTGCTACGCACCGTACAGCTTTAGCCCCTTATATCCCAAGTCTAAAGAGCTTGGGGCTTACGAGGCTTTCACTAAAACTGCTTTGTATTGGAGGAAACGTGGAACGAATCACACGCACAATTCTCGCGGGCACCCAATCCGGTCAATGCAAGCCGTAACTTCTGTCGCCACACTGGTGGAAATAACCATCCATTGGTTGACGTTATCATCCCAGTCCGACCTCCAGGAGGTGACCACAAATCGTCTGGTTGAGAAAGTTAATTCTGGTCACCTCCCGGAGGTCTTGGCGGCGAGAATCGTCAAAGTCTCGTTGTAAGACTAGGGGAGACCCCTCTTCTACTGCAACGTCACCGTATTGTTCGACCCATCATACGAACCGATCTCGCCAAACTCGGTGCCCGCTTCGTTCACCTGTTGGATGCTGTAGTAGGCAATGGCCTGGTCGCCATTCTCATCCAAATAGGTTTGCACCGCGGTGCCGATGTAGTGGTTGGCAATAAAGGGGAGCATCTTTTGCACGCTCTCGCCATTGTTGCCCGCGGTGAGGATCGTGAGCATGGCGATGTTGGCCGCATCGTAGGCATAGTTGGTGAAGGGGCCGGGCTCGCTGCCAAACTTGGCCTGGAAAGCATCGACAAAAGGCTGCGTATTAGGCGTCAGCCGTTGGGTGGTGGTGACGACGGTAAACCTGGTCTGCGCCAGAAACTGGGCATGGGTCGGGTCGCTCAAGATTTCGGGGTTGACCAGGTTTTCAGCCCCCAGCCAATCGACCGTGCCAAGCGTCTGGTCGACCGTCGCCACCTGTAACGCCTTTTGTGCATCACCCAGAAAACAGACACAGAGCACCGCAGTGGGGCCACTCTCCTTAAGCCGGGCAACTTCGGCGCTCAACGCGGTCACCTCGCCGGAGAGTTCAGCCGGTTCGGCAGCGTAGCGAACCACCGCCACCTCACCGCCGCCGCCGGCTTGAAAGCCCTCGCCAAAGATCTCCATCAGCCCGTTGCCAAAGGGGTTATCCACCTGGAGTGCGGCGATGTTTTGGTAGCCGCGCGCCAGGGCGATCTGGATAAAAGCCTGGGCGGCAAACGTGTCAGGCGGGTACATCACACGGAAGATGTAATCATCGGGGATGGCGCCGGCCGGCGCGCTCGAGGCCGGCGCGACGAGGACGATCTGGTTTTCGTCGGCAAACTGTTTGGCGCCAAGCACCTCGCCCGTGGTGAGCGGACCGATGACCACCTGGGCGCCGCTCGACTGCACGACCGTCTGGACAGCACGGGCTGCGCCTTCGCCGGTGCCTTCGGTGTCGGCGCTGGCAACGGTGAACTGGATGGGCCGCCCGGCTGCGGCCAGTTGGGCGTTCATCTGCTCGACCGCCAGTTCGATCCCTTTGCCAAAGTCGGTGCCGAACGAGCCGAGCGAGCCGGTGAAGGGTTGCGCCACGCCAAGCACAATTGTCTGCGGGCCGGTCGCTTCGCCCGGCACCTGCACAGGCTGGCAGGCAGCCAGCACCAACAGCAATACAAAAGTGACCGCCAACCCACGGGTGATGCGTTTCATAAGAAGACTCCTTTGGGATGTTTCGATTGTATCGTGATGATGTATCGTGATGATCAATTATCGGGCGATTGCCGAGGAATTGTGTGGTGGATACTATACACCAGAGTTCTGTCAACCTGCAAGAGGGCCTCACATCTCAGGGTGCGTCCAGCAAAA
>QEUW01000260.1 GCA_003577005.1 Chloroflexota bacterium
GTTGAAGGCATTATGGTCGCGCGTGTAGACATGCCCCAGCGTCTGGACATTGGGCGGCATGGCTTTGTCACCCCAGCCATTCCCACCCAACAAAAAACGATGCGCCGGCAATACCTCGGCGGGGCGCAGAAAGAACTCTTCGACGCGCGCCTCACGGTCGGGGAGGCGATTGCCCAAAAAGCCAAAATCGGCGGCAAAGCGCGGGTCGGGCTGCACCGGGAAGTGGGTGGTGGGGTCGAGCGCATTGTAAATTGGATGGCAGGCACGCGCACCGAGCGCCTGGTACGCCTCGACCACCGGCTCTCCCCCTCCATAGGTCAATATCAAGTCATAGCGCGGGATGGCCTGGCGGAAGGGGTCGTCCGGGTTCTGTTGGACGCGGTCCAGCGTGGCGGGGGCATCCACATCCCAAAAGGCGACGATACGGTGGGGCGCCTGTAGATCCGCCACCGCGGCTTCGAGCAACGCATCAAAGACCCCTACGCCGCTCGCCTTGACCACCATGTCAGCGGATGCCGCGGCCTCGTCCAGCGCCGCGCTGACCTCGCCAGCGCCCTCGACACCATAGACCTTGACGCGCGCCCACGGAGGATCAGGGATATCGCGGTGTCTTTGGCGGTCGTAGGCATCGGGCTCATAAAAGGTGATGGTATGGCCATGTTCGGCAAGCGCCCGCAAGATACCCCGATAATAGGTGGCGGCGCCGTTCCAATAGGCAGAAACCAGGCTCGAACCAAAAAAGGCGACGTGCATTGTCGATATTCCCTCTCCTTTACGCAAGTGGCGGTGGTTTCCATACCGCCGGCTCGGTGCGTTGCACCTGCAAGGTGCGATGCACCGCACTCTTTTCTGAATACCCAGGTGCATCGCACTCTTCGAGTGCAACGCACCGGCCAGCGGGCACATGGCGGTATGGAAACCACCGCGACAGGTCATAAGGTAATCAGACTTTTGATGAAGCCGGAGGGACGTTCTTCCATTAGAGAAAAGGCCTCTCCCAATTCATTAAGCGCAAACGTATGCGTGTAAAGCGGCTGGGGGTCGATCTGGCCCGTCGCAACGGCCGATACCGCCCGGCTCAAACCGGCGACGTAAACCGCATTATCTCGTTCGTGAGCGTTGATGACGTCAAGACCGCGCCAGTTCCAGAGCTGCATATTGACCTGCCGCGGCCCATCCTGATGATAGCCGGCGATGACCAGCCGGCCGCGGACGCAAGTCAATTCGGTAGCCAGGTCGAGCGGCCATTGCAAACCAACCGCTTCGACCACGCAGTCACAGCCTTTATCTGCCGTTATAGCCTTCACCTCATCGATGATACGCCAGTGATCATCCATGACAATGGTGTGGGTTGCGCCAAAACGTCGCGCGATCTCCAGGGCAAAGGACCGGCGGGTAATGGCGATCACCCGGGCGCCGGCATTGGCGGCCAGGTCGGTGAGCAGCGCCCCCAAAAAACCAATCCCAATGATAGCGACGGTCTGGCCAGGCTGGATGCCACTGCGGGCAAAAACGTTCATTGCGCAGGCGAGTGGTTCACCAGGGAAGGGGTCTTCCTCCAGGGCTGGAGGTAGCTTGACCACATCGGTAGCTGCCGCCACGTCGTACTCGGCAAAGCCGGCGTAGGAGAGGATCGCCACCCGGTCACCCACGGCCAGATTGGTAATGCGAGCAGCCTCGGCACCAAGCTGCGCTATCCGCCCCCACGCCTCGTGTCCTGGTTTGCCTGGCTCCAGCGGGTATTGAAACCATTCTCGGCCCTCCCACACTGGCAAGTTGGAGCCGCACACGCCGCACCCCTCCAGGCGGACAAGCACCTCGTGTGGCGCCGGCTCCGGCACCGGTGTCTCATGAATCTCTACCATACGCGGCGCCACCAGCACGGCCGCCTGCATCGTGGTAGGGACTTGCTGTTCACGAACCGGTGGCGGCGACGGAATGACGCTCAACTGGCTCCACATCGTTCTTTTGCTCGCTTTCTGCCGTTCGCTTGCGGCCAAGGAATGGCGAATCGGCCGTTTTTATTGTCGGCTTTCCAGCCCTACTCGAGGCCGGTTGTGGTTGGGTGTTCGGAACACGGTGCTCGCGCAGCCAGCGGTAGAGACGGTGCACACCCTCGATCACATCCACTTGTGGGCGCCAGCCCGCCGCCGCGGTAAACTTGCGGATATCCGAAACATAGTACCGTTGATCGCCCGACCGCCATTCGCCAAACTGGAGTTGCATGGTTCTCCCATGCAACTCCTCGATGATATCGATCAACTCGAGCAGGCTGATGCTGTTTTCAGGGCCGCCGCCAATGTTGAACGCTTCGCCACTCACCTGCTCGCTATGTCGATGCGCCCATAGGAAGGCGTCGATCAAGTCGTCCACGTATAAAATATCGCGCACCTGTTTGCCGTCGCCGTAGAGTGTGATCGGTTGCTCTTGTAAGGCCCGCAAGAGGAAATGGGCAACCCAACCCTGGTCTTCATTGCCAAACTGGTGTGGCCCATAAATGCAGCTCATGCGAAAGACCACGCCACACAGGTCAAACGTGCGGCAATAATCGAGGATATACTGGTCCGCCACCCCTTTGGAGCAGCCGTAGGGGCCGTGGAAGGAGAGCGATCGTCCTTCGTCCACGCCGTAGTTGCGAACCGCCGGATCAAGCGGTTCGTAGCGAGCGTCACCGTGGGCAACCGGAATGTCGGCCAGATCACCGTAGACCTTGTTTGTGGATGTGAAGAATATTGAAGCATCTGGCGAATGTTGGCGCACGGCTTCAAGCAAGTGCAACGTCCCTTGGGCGTTGACGGCAAAATCGTACTGGGGATCGGCGACGCTCGTGGTGACGGCCACCTGGGCGGCAAAGTGAAAGACTGCGCTCGCCCGGCGCACGGCCTCGGTGATCTGCCCCTCATCGCGCAAATCACCCAATTGGACGTTGAGGCGGTCGGGGTAGCGTGCGCGCAACCAGGCCAGATTCGTCTTGACACCGGGCCGCGACAGGTTATCAAAGATGAGGACACGCTGACCCTGGCTGAGCAAGCGTTCTGCCAGATTCGTACCGATAAACCCGGCGCCGCCGGTGATGAGAATATGGGAGGAAGCATCTTCATGCGGGTTGCGCCATACCCCTTGATTGGAACTTGCTTGCCGCGCCGACGGCCGCTTAACACTGCCATCCGGCTTGAAACCGTTTGTCTGCATAATTACACCGCCAATCCTCTCGTGGTCAGCTCAGCGTAAGCTTCATCGACCTCATCCACTGCGATCTCTCCTTCGAGCCATTGCGCCAACTCGACCATGCCCGCCGCCAGATCGACGCGCGGTTGGTAGCCCAACAGCCGTCGGGCGTGGGTGATGTCGGCAAAACAGTGGCGGATATCGCCAACACGATACTTGCCTGTGATCTGTGGCTCGATGTGCGACTTATCGAGGATGGCTGCGAAACGCTCGGCAATTTCACGGATCGTGTAGGGTTGGCCGCTGCCAATATTAAAGATTTTACCGGCAATGTCAGGAGTTTCGAGCGCCAACCGGCAGGCCCAAACCACATCGCGCACATGGACAAAATCACGCTGTTGGTTGCCATCTTCGTAGATCAAGGGCGCATGGTTGTTGAGCAGGCGGGTGGCAAAGATCGCCAGCACACCGGTATAGGGGTTGGAAAGCGCTTGGCGACTCCCATACACATTGAAGAAACGTAATGCCACTGTTGGAATCCCATAAGCCCGCCCAACGATCAGGCAGAGCCGTTCCTGGGTATATTTGTTGAGGGCATAGACTGAGGCGAGCGCCGGTAGTTTATGTTCCGGCGTCGGCGCCGGGGTCAGGGGCCGATCCGCCTCATCGTATAGCTCCCAGCGGCCCTGTTTCAACTGCTCCAGCGACCGTTCGTGGCCGGGAACGAGGCTGCCATCGGCTCGGCGGTACATCCCTTCGCCATAGATGCTCATGCTCGAAGCCACCACCAGCCGTTCAACTGGATTGCGCACCAATTCTTCCAAGAGCACGGCCGTGCCGTGGTCATTGGTGGCAGTGTAGTGGCTGATCTCGTACATACTCTGCCCCACACCGACGCTGGCGGCCAGATGCACCACCACATCCACGCCGCGACAGGCTGCCGCGACCACCTGGGGGTCACACACATTGCCCCGCAGGAGCATCACGTCGGGGTGAAGATACGGCGGTCGCCTGGCGTCCGCGCCGTGGACCTGCTCGACCAACGCATCGAGTACGCGCACGCGATACCCCTGCGCAAACAGTTCGTCCGCCAGATGCGAACCGATAAAACCGGCGCCGCCGGTGATTAACGCTTCTTTGCTCACTGGATTCTCCTCGCTGCAAGGGGTCACTCGACTCACACGATGATCACACGAGGAGCATAGCCACAAAGCGTATTTGCTGCCATAGACCGGGGTAGAAGAAGAGGTTACAAGTGCAGGTACAAGAACAACGCCAAAAGTGATGAGTGATCATAACAATTCACTCATCACCCATCACTCATCACCATTCAGCCGTCTACTGGCTACAAAACGTGACAAAGAGGGCAGCGGCTTTGTATAATGCGCCAAGTGATACAGACGACACCCTCTAGCTTGCACCATACAAAGGAGCTTTTCCGATGGCCATGCGCGCCGACTACATTTGGATGAATGGTTCAATCATCCCGTGGGACGAGGCCAAAGTCCACGTTTTTACCCATGCGCTGCACTACGGCAGCAGTGCGTTTGAAGGCATCCGCGCCTACGATATCAACGGTCAACCGCACATCTTTCGTGGCCGCGAACATTACGAGCGACTCCTCTTTAGCTGCAAAGTGGCGCGTATCCCGTCGCCCTACAGCGTCGACGAGTGGATGGCCGCCACCGAAGAGGTTTTACGCGCCAACCGGCAAGCCAGCGCCTACATCCGCCCACTTGTCTTCCGCGGGTACAACACCCTGGGCGTGGATGGCCGCAACTGTCCCGTCGAGTCAATCGTCGCCAGCGTGCCATGGGGCGCTTATCTGGGCAAAGAAGGGCTCGAACAGGGGGTAGACGTGCAGGTGAGTAGTTGGCGGCGCATGGCGCCCGATACGCTTAACGCCTTAGCCAAGATCGGTGGCCAGTATGTCAACAGCCAAAATGTGGTGATGGAGGCGCGCGACAACGGCTTTACCGAAGGCATTGCGCTCGACATCTACGGCTATGTAAGCGAGGGCAGCGGTGAGAACATCTTTGTCATCCACAAGGGTGTGATCTACACACCGCCGCTGGGCAACAGCATTCTGGGCGGCATCACCCGCAACTGTGCCCTCACTATCGCTGAGGATCTGGGCTATACGGTCAAGGAGCAGGCGATCCCGCGCGAAATGCTCTATCTGGCCGATGAAATCTTCTTCACCGGCACCGCTGCCGAGATCACACCGGTGCGCTCGGTCGACCGGATGCCCTTAGGCGAAGGCCGCCGTGGTCCCATCACCACTGAAGTACAGGCAAAATTCTTTGGCATCGTCGAAGGCGAGCTGCCCGACAGATGGGGCTGGTTGACGCCCGTCCGCCTGGATTAAGAGCAGGAACGGCGTAAAACAGAACACAGCTTGCACAGATTTCGCAGATGGCTAGGTTCGGTTGACATTTGTCTAGCAGTGCATGACCCAGCCAGGGTGCGCACGTGCGTTGCACCTGCAAGGTGCGATGCACGTGGCAGGTACAACGCACTTTTCAAGTGCATCGCACCGCTGTGCAGGCTGAAATGTCAACAGAACCTAGCCAACATCGGTGAAATCCTGTACATCTGTGTTCTATTTCTTTTGTCTACCGGCTGAATGATGCTCTCCTCTCTGTTTGCACTTTTAACGCAAAGACGCAAAGAGGCAGAGACGCGAAGGATTGCTACCGGTAAAGGTTTGCGTCTTTGCTCCTCTGCGTTTTGCGTTGAATTCAAGCTACAAAGGTAGTGGCTCTCATTCCGAGCTATCAATAAATCAAAAACTGTAGGTGGATGGTATGACGCACTCACGCGGACTCATTTTGCTGGTGGTAACCAACATCATCTGGGGGACAACCTATGTCGTTGCTAAGGTGGCGCTGGAGACAGTACCACCGGCGCTGCTTGCGGCGTTGCGCTTTACGCTGGCGACGAGCTTGTTGTGGGGCATATTACTCTGGCAGGCGCGCAGCCGGCGCCACGAACCGGCGCCCTTTGTCGCCGTGCGGGGTGCAGACCGCTGGCGGCTCCTGGGGCTTGGTCTCAGCGGTGTCGGTCTTGGCTATCTGCTAGCCTACTGGGGGGTGAGTCTCACTACCGCCACCGACGCCGCCCTGATGATCATCGGCGAGGTGATCTTTACCACGGTGTTGGCGGCGCTGATCGCCGGCGAGCAGGTAGGCCGCTGGCGCGGGTTGGGCATCACATTGGGCGTCGTGGGGGTGCTCGTTTTGGTCCTGGGTAGTGCGGTCGAGGGGGGCGGTGGTTCGCAGGGGATGTGGCGGGCGGTCGGCAACCTGCTGGTCTTGAGCGGCATCTTCTTCGAGGCGCTTTACACAGTGCTGGGCGCAGGATTGGCTCGCCGCATCCCCCCGTTGACGATGATTGCCTACGCCTACGCCGGCAGTATGTTGGTCTGGCTGCCGATCATCCTGGGCCATCTGTTCACCGGGCAACTGCCGGCGTTCAATCCGGCGGCCGGGCTGAGTGTGCTCTATCTGGCAATCTTTCCTTCGGTTGTCTGTGTGATCACTTGGTTTACCGTCATCCGCACAACCGGGGCCAGCCTGGGGGCGCTGTCACTCTTTGTGCAACCGGTGGTGGGGGCTGTGCTTGGCACCTGGCTGTTGGGTGACCCCATCACGGTGAGTCTGGTGGCGGGTGCGGTGCTGATCTTTGTGGCGCTCTATTTGACCACGTTGCCGGCGCCACGACCGCAATCGGTTTCGCTTGAAGTGTAGGGTCAAGCCTATGGCTGACGAATGTCTGATTCGACCGGCGACGACCGCTGACGTACCTGCCATCCACGCCATCTATCGTCACAGTGTGCTCACAGATACCGCCTCGTGGGAGTTGACTCCGCCTGATGAGGTTGAAATGGCCCAGCGGATGCAGGCTGTTTTGGACGGAGGTTATCCCTATTTTGTAGCTGAACTGGAGGGCCGTGTAGTGGGGTACGCCTACGCCAACAGCTATCGACCGCGGCCAGGTTATCGCTTTACGGTGGAGGATTCGATTTATATCGCCGACGGGACGCGTGGACGAGGTGTGGGTCGCCAACTGCTGAACCAGGTGATCCGGACCTGCGAGGAGTCAGGCTTTCGCCAAATGGTGGCAGTGATCGGTGACAGCCGGAATCTGGCATCGATCAACCTGCATCGCACCCTCGGCTTCGCCCAGGTGGGATTGCTCCCCAACCTGGGCTATAAATTTGGCCGCTGGCTGGACATTGTGATCATGCAGAGACCGTTGGGCCTCGGGGCAACAACCGCGCCAATAGACCGGTAGGAGAGTATGGCGTCCGCTCCGATTCGCGCCCGTGTTCTCCCCTACTGGCCAACGGCTTCGACCTGCACCTGGCCGTCTGCCCAGACGACTGTGCCGGCACCCATCCCTTCGATGGTTGCGCTTCCTTCCGGCGTTGAAAGCGTGAGCGTCGTCGGCACCATGCCCAGATAGCCGGCCACCCACCGCTTTGCCTGGGGTGCGGCAAAGAGCCAGAGCGGCCCAGCTGTGGCCTGCGCACTGGCATTCTCCACCTCGACAAATCCATCCTGGCTTTGCGCCGCCACCGGAGCAGAGAGCATTGGCCAGCCGGGGTCGCCTTGGGTGGTCCAGCGGCGGAGCAACTGCCAGTGGATGGTGTCGATACTCAGCCCGATAGTGCGTCCGGTGCGGGAATAGGCGGCAGTATAGCGGCGCTGGCTCTCAAAGCCGGATGTAAAAGCGGGCGCAAGGTCGCTGGTGAACTCGCCTGCGGCCACCACCTGCCCGAAGGACGCTCCGTCGCGGCGCCCCGTACGCTCCGCTACCTCCAGGTAGAAAGCGCAGACTGGGCGACCCTGGAAGAAGGCGCCCGGCCAGTTGAGCTCCCAGAACCGTTTTTGAGGACCGCGATAGTTGTACAGTTCCAGCGCCAGGTCGCCACCGCGCACCACCAACTGGATCGGCGTCTCGCGCCCCAGCGGCGTGATCAGCAACGGGCGAACAGCCATGTACACCTCGCCGCTGCCGATGACCACTGTTTCTCCAGGTGGAACTGCGCAAGGGAGTGTTTCAACGCGCCGATCCCCTACCCAGATTTCATCTACACGGTGATGGTCGGCCCAGATCAACGCTGCCTTTGCGCTGCTCCCGTGGCGAAAGCCGCTGCCCGTATAGACCCCGATGGCCCGATTTTCCTCCTGGACGCCAAAGAAATCACCTTCGTCGAGCAGATTACGGCTCTTCGTCCGGTCGGTGGCGTGGTAGTGGTCGCCAAACCACTTGTCGTCGAGGATATAGCGGGTATAGAAGACACCGGGTCGTTCGGCGCCGGGGCGCCGATAGTGGACCATGCAGTGGTTCGACTGAGGGTGAAAACTCTGGCTGGCGACCCCCAGCGCAAACGAGGGGGTGTGGTGTGTGGTGATGGAGAGGCCGCGCCTCCGTTCTGCCGTTTCAACCACGGTAAAAGCTGCCGGTTGCCCGTCGAGGACATCGGCGATCCAGGCAGGCATCACGCCCTCGGCCACCCAATTGCGGAGCGTGTCGAGTTCGGGCGGGGTCTCGCCGGCAATCGTAGGCTGGTAGGCGCGGCCATGCGGGCCGGCCAGCCGGCTGGTGCCCAAATGAATGTGGAGCGCATAACTCAGCGCAAGCCGCGCCGCCATCGCGCGGGCCCGTAGCCGTATCTCAGGTTGGCGTGTCTCATCGGCCAACCGTTTGAGCGCCCGCAGCGTGACGGCGCTGTAGGTGGGGCTGTTATATTCGAGCGGGTGGCCTGACCCGTTGGTGTACTCGATCCAGCGCACCAGTTTTTGAGCACCACGGGCAATATAGTGCTCATCGCCCAGCAGTTCGCCGCCGAGGGTTGTGTTCAAGATGTCGAGCGCAGTGATATTCGTGTAGGCCACGAGTACGTCGAGCCGGGCAATTTCAGCCAACCCCAGGCGGATGCTGTCGAGCACGCGCGCTTGCAATTCCGGCGCCAGCCGATCCCCGTAGCGGAGCATCAGGGGGATGAGCGCCTCGAGCACAAACTCGACGGCGTTAAGGTCTTCGACCACCTCATCTTCGCGCATCCAGTAAAAATTGCCGCAGTGGGGGTCACGCGGGTCGCACTCCTGACAGCGGAGCACCGCTTCAAGCACCTGCTCGGCCTGCGCCAGGTCGGTCTGCGTCCCATTGGCAACCAACTGCTCGGCCAGACGCGCCGCCTGCCGCGTCTCGTGGAAGACGCCATATTCAGTCGTCTTGCTGAGCATGTGGGTGGCCGGGTTAAAGTTGGCGGCGAGCGGGAGTGGCTGATGGTTCATGAGGTTTTGGGTGTAATGTGTGATGCGTAATGCGTAATCCGTAATCCGTGAAACGTAAGACATCAATTACGCATTACGGATTACGCATTACGCGTTATTTTTACACTCCTCCGTAAGCGGAAAATCCGCCATCGACCGGCACGACGATGCCGGTGACAAAGCGGGCGGCGTCGCTGCAGAGCCAGATAGCCGTGCCGATCAACTCGTCTGGTTCGCCAAAACGGCCCATCGGGGTGTGGCTGATGATCTGCTGGCCGCGTGGGGTCAGGCTGTTGTCTGGGTTGAGCAGAAAGGAGCGATTCTGCTCCCCTACAAAAAAGCCAGGCGCAATAGCGTTGACACGCAGACCCGGCCCATATTTCAGACAGAGTTCCACCGCCAGCCAGCGGGTAAAGTTATCGATGGCCGCCTTGGCCGCAGCGTAGCCCATGACACGAGTCAACGGTCGCGCCGCCGCCATCGAGGAGATATTGACAATCGAGCCGCGCCCCTGTTGGGTCATGGCCTCGCCAAAGACCTGCGACGGGAGAATCGAGCCGACCAGGTTGAGGTCGAGCATGGTGTCGATGGCTTCCCGGCTCAGGTTGAAAAAGGTGCGCTCGCCCACGACGGTGGCTTCTGGCGTGTTGCCGCCTGCCGCGTTGACCAAAATATCGAGCCGTCCCCACTCTTCCAAAAGTGTGGTGCGGGCGCGCTCGAGTTGCGCACGGTCCAGCACATCGGCAGGTAGGGCGAGAGCCTCTCCCCCATTGGCGCGGATGCTGGCCGCGACCTCCGCGGCTCGTTCGGCCCGGCGGCCCATGATGGCGACTTTGGCCCCGGCTACGGCCAATCCGTGAGCAATGGCGCCACCGAGAACACCCGTGCCGCCGGTGACGACTGCGATTCTGTTGTCCAGAGCAAAGAGGGAAGCAAGTTCGGCTTTTGTGATCATGAATCTTCCTGGCGGTTAGATCTCCACCAACACATAGGGTCGCTCCACCATGACCGGGTAGGTTTCGGCCACGTACGGTCCCTTTTCCAGGCCGGAGAGGGCCGATTCGGCATCGGGAGGTGGTGCAGTGGCGACAGTGACTTGATAGCTGCGTACGCGTGTCCGGGCCGGGTCGAACCACGACTGGCCGGTCTTGACATCGAACTCCCAGCCGTGCCAGGGACAGCGTAGGATCTCACCCCGGCGGCTGTAGGTGTATTCACCAGGACGGTCGGCGATCAGAAAGCCGCTGAGCCGGCCACTGCACAACGGCCCCCCCTGGTGTGGACAACTGTTGCGGATGGCAAAGTATTCGCCGTCGATATTGAATATGCCGATGGAGCGCCCGGCCACATCCACAATCTTGCGGCTGCCAGGCGGGATCTCATCGACGGTGGCAACGATATAGGTAGGCATCAGGAATGCAGATTACGGAATGCAGAATCGTGAATGACTGTTGTGGCTCATCTACAGAAAGAGTGAAATTTGCCCAATCTTCCTGGAAGCCTTGAGCTTCCAGGAAGATGTACTCACACATTTCGTAGTTGAGCGGACTGTTGTTCTCTGAAAGAAAGCTGTACTGGCTATGACGGGCTATAGCGGCTTGCGGAGTTCGCACGCCCACGGGCGAACGGCTCACACGTGGCAGGGTCCTCCTGGTTACAAACCTCACAATTCCCACTAGATGGTAAGGCAGAACGAGTCTACAGTTTGTAGAGTTTCTTGGCACTGCCGGCGAGGATCGCCTCTTTGAGCTCCAGCGGCAGTTCGTTGGGGAG
>QEUW01000006.1 GCA_003577005.1 Chloroflexota bacterium
ACACAGATCCCAGCGTGCGCCGGTGGGTAGGGTCTCTTCCAAGTAGGTGCCCGTGGTGCAGACGCCGCTCTGCGCCCGTGTGTCCGCCAACTGCCACATGGCGAAAAGACCGGCCCCACTAACGGTCATGGCCATGAGCAGCAATCGCAGCAAATATCGTCGCATCAGCATCTCATTCCTCACCCAGGGTCTGCACGACCGCACCCTGCGACAGATCGACAATGGGCGTCAAATCCAGTAGCGTCTTCTCGGTCGTAAAGAGGAGCGCCTGGGCGCAGCGGTGTTGGCCGCACAACTGCGCCGCCGGGTTGAGACGGCCGGGCATGACGTCGGCGTAAAAGACCGAGACCTTGACCTTCAACTGCTCGATGCCCCGCAACGGCTCGCCGGTGATCGTGTGGTAACGCGCTGACAACGCCGTCCATAAGGCAGTGTCGGCCTGGATCAAGTCCAGGGTACGTTGCTTTTCGCGTTCCGTCAGGGGTAATTGGACGCCCTGAACGCGCTCTACTCCGACCACTGCGCCACTCTCCACGTCCACGGTTGTATGGATGAGCGTATCCGTGGCATAGTCATAATGATAGACATCCCCCTGGCGCGGCCATTTTCCGCTGGCGTACACTGCTTTGGGCACTTCATGACGCTCGACCAACAACAGCTCTTGAGCGCCCGTTGTCACGGCGCTGAGACTTGCCTCGCCGGCAGCCTGGAGCGCAGCGGCCACCACCGTATCCACTTCGTGTATGGTGAGCGGGTCGTATCCGGTTGGCGCCCCTTCGACCGAGAGCACGTGGGATGGCCACATCGGGAGAGCGCCGACCAAGGCTAGAGCACAGAGCGACGCCAGAGCCAATAGGGTCGCTTCTATCTTGAGTTTGCGCACTTTAATCTCCTCCATCACAGAACCCATTCTGCACGCCGATTTCGCACTGCAAAATTAAGCGAGCATCTTCAGGAGTGCAAATCTGGTCGCCATCAAGATCACAAGCCGCCAGATAGAGAAAACCGCGCGGAGGTGGAATGGTATCGCTGGCGGGTCGCCTCCCCTGCTCATATTGGATGATAAAGAGCGCATCGCGCGGAGCAACGGCGCCATCGCAATCCACATCGCCGCTACGGCATCGAAAGACCACCGCTCCATTTTGGGGGCTGAACACCATTGGGTTGGCATTGGTATCAACAAAGGTCGTCACGGTGAGAACCAATAACGCCACCGTTACTTCTGCCCCCTGGCTTTGCAGCTCAAGCTGCGCAATCACCGCATCGCCGGTGATCCCGGCCGTGGAGAGAGCGGAGATACGCACCACGCCCGTTTCACCGGCGTTACAGAGCACAGAATCAAAGCGATTGTCAGCCGCCGGGCCACAGCCAACCACGCTCAACTGGGTTGGATCATAGGCGACCTCAACGGTCACGGCGCCTAGCGGCGTGCCACCGGGAACATTGATCACCCCAACGGTCACCCGCCCGCTAAACGGTTGGTCGGGTTCGGCTATGACCGTCTCGGCGCGCACGATCGCTCCGGTTGGCGTAGCGGTGGGGGTGGGCAGTGGGGTCGCCGTATTGGTCGCGGTGGCGGTGGGGGTTGGCGTTGCTGTATCCGGCGGTGGTGGCGTAGCGGTAGGGGTCGCCGTAAAGGTGGGTGTGTCCGTCGGAATTGAGGTTGCGGTCTGCGTGACGGTTGGCGTTGGGGTAGAGGTGCCGGGGACGCCAGCGCCCGTAATCCGGTAAATTTCGCCTGAAAAGTAGCCGACATAGAGTTCGCCGTCTCGATCTTCGCCAAAGGTGCTAGGATTGCTGCCGCCGCCGCCTGTGATCCACACCGTCACGACGGCATCCGCCGGTGCGCCGCTGATTGAACGGATGGTCTTGTTGCAAAAGTCGCTGTAAAAATAGTGGCCGTTCAAACTAGGGTAAGCGGCGCCGCGATAGACATAGCCGCCCGTTATCGAACAGTCGCCCTGGCTGCGGTCAAAGACATGGATCGGCGCCACATAGCTGCTCGCCGGCTGGCAGCCGGTGGTGTTGAACGCGGTGACACCTTCGTAGCAGCGCCAGCCGTAATTCTCCCCCCCACGGCTGCTGGCCGGGACAAAGTTGATCTCCTCAAAACGATTCTGGCCCACATCGGCGATCCACAGGTCGCGGGTCAGCCGGTCAAAGCTAAAACGCCAGGGATTGCGCAGCCCCGTGGCCCAGATCTCGTCGCAGGGGCCGCCTTCCCCATTCGCAAAGGGGTTGCCCGGTGGAATCCGGTAATTGGCGCTGCCGCTGATGTCACAATCTGGCCCATTGCCGGTTGTGCTATCGACATCGATGCGCAAGATCTTGCCCAACAGGACGTTGTTGTTTTGCCCGTAATTGCTGGGGTCGCCGCTGCCCCCGCCATCACCCGACGCGATATAGAGATAACCATCGGCGCCAAAGTGCAACTGGCCGCCATTGTGGTTGCTGGCCGGCTGGCTGAACTCCAGCAACACCAACTCGCTGTTTGGATCCGCGCTGTTGGCATTGCCGGCGGTCACGCTAAAACGCGAGATACGCGTCCGCAGCGGGCTGCTCACGGTGTAGTTGACATAGAAAAAGCCGTTGGTCGCATAGTTGGGGTGAAAGGCCAGCCCCAGCAGACCCGTCTCCGCATTCCCGCTGCCGGATGTGACTCGCCCGCTGATATTGAGAAAGGGCGTAGGCAAGAGGGCCCCGTCTTCGATGATGCGGATTCGCCCTTCCTTCTCGGTGACAAAAAGACGGCTGTCCCCGGCGTGGGTGATATTGGTGGGCTGGACAAGGCCACCGGCAATCCGGCTCAGACCCAGCGTAGCCGGGGGTGGCGCGGGGCTGGCCGTCGGCGGCCCGCTTTCGCCGCCGGTGACTTCGATGGTCAGGCTGGTTGCGCCGATCCCGTCGCCGGTAAGGCTCTGCTGCCCATCCGATGAATTGCCCGCACCGTAGAGGATGACCGTGTCATTGAACGAGGGTGCGGTCCAGGCAAAGGTGAAGACCGCCTGGCTGCCGTTGAACGGTTTGGGTGCGCTGTGGGTGAGTTCGTTGAGAAACGTCTGCATATCTGGACCGGTGGGTGATAGCGTACCCCGGTTGTTGCTGGTGGAGATGTTTAGCCCGGCCGTCTGGCCCGGCCCCCCGATGATGGTCAGGGTGTAGAGATTCGTTGACCCCACGGTCACCGTGGCGGGCCCTTGCAGCACCACTTCTGGGACGGGCGCACCGGCAGCGTGACAGGCAGTGCAGGTCGCACCGCCGTTGGTGGCCGGGTTGCCGGAAAAGCCGATGCGGCCATTGAGGCTGGCGTGGACGCTTGTACTTGTCTGCAAGAGGAAGTAGAGGCCGGTACACAGCGCAACCAGGACAGAAAGGCCAATCCAACGCCAGCCGAACAGATGGTTTTTACTCATCACATCCCCTTAGCGTTGCACCAGCGGCAGATAGAGATAAGAATCAGCGACACAACTGTCGTCACCCGGCGGACAGACCGCACGGATCTGCCCGTTTTGAACGCTGGCGCCGAGAACGTCGCCTTCGGTATCGGCAATTGCATCAAGCTGTACCGTCAGTTGCGTGGGCAGCCTGTCCGGCTGGAGCACCTCAAAACCCAGGTCGGCAACCTGGAGATCGGAACGGATGCCGGTGGCGGCGACACCAGCCAGTTGGATCACCCCGGGAACGGCCAGGTTGCAGAGGAGCAGGTCAAATGCGTCGCTTAGCGGGCAGGCAATCGCATTGAGAACGCTGGCATCGTACTGAACGTCGACGCTGAGGACGCCCACGCTACTTTCATTGGTTGCGCCGGTTAGCTCCAGCGGCACATTCACCGCCACCTGACCCTCCCCTACTGCAACCGCACCGGCGCGCACCAGGAGGCTGCCTGGCAAGGGCGTGGTGGTCGCTGTCGCTACAGGTGTCTCCCCCGGCCCAGACGTTGTTGCGGTCGGGGGCGGCGTTGGCGTTTCCGTCACAGCCGGCGTATCAACCGGTGTTGCAGTTGCGGCGCCGTCACAGCTTTGGAGCGAAATGTCATCCAGATAGTTGACTAGGGTCGCGCCGGCGCCGTTGTTATAGACGTTGAAGTATAGCACAATCGACTGGCCGCGCAGGTCGGTGAGATCAAACGTGCGTTGAGCCCACTGGTCGCTGCCTGCTCCATTCTGCCGCTCCAGTGTACGCAACACAGTCAGATTGGGCCGCAGGAGCACAACCTCGCGATAATCGGCGCTGTCCCCCGTTGCACTCGGTCGCTCCCAAAAGGTCAGCACGATCTGTTCGGCAGCGGCGGGCAAGGTTACTGGCTGGTACGCCGTGGAATAGGCGACTGCATTGGCGCCACCGGCAATCCCCAGGCGGATGGCAAATGACCCGCTATGCACCGGTGTATTCACCACCGCGCCTGGGGCAGGGGTGGGGCCAAACTGCCAGCCACCGCTTGCCTCCAGATCGCCGTTTACCAGCAATTCCTGGCAAGCCGCCAGGGATTGCGCCACAGCCGCCTGTAACCCGTGCGAAGAACTCGTGTCAGGTCCATCCAGCCAGAAGAAAAGTTCAGAGAACAATTGCTGGCTGGCCAGCAACGCAGACAGCAACAAGATAGCGGCGATGCGTTGTTGACGGCGATGCGAGCGGAAGTTATGGGCCAAAGGATAACCCTTTCTGGTCGGTGAAACTGGCTGGAATCTGGCCGGTTTTGGCAGTAATTACAATAGCTATTGTAACGCAACATTTGGGGAAAAGGGGCAACGCCTTGCACACTTTCATGCGTGATTGCCAAACGCTTGACCTACGGTGGACAGACGCTAGAAAAGTTACCGGATCTTAACGAGCTTCTCAAAAATCCGTGTTGGCACGAAACAAAGGTGTGAATGAGGGCGACGATAGAGGCATTCCCTTTCGAGAGGATGGAGCCGGACCCATCCTCTGGCGTGTCCTCCAGTGCTAGCAAGCGCACAAGCCGGGCCATGTAAGGTGACCAGCCAGATCAGCCGTAAAATTGCTCGTAGAATTGCACCTGTCGCTCGATCGCTGCGGTATGCGCTGTGTGTGCGGCTGCGTTGGGCAGATAGGTCTGCCCGGTCGCCGGCGGCAGGTCAGCCATGCGGCGGATGGCTCCAATCTGCTCCAGGCCAAGTAGCGCGATACCGCGGCTGGTGATCTCCTTCTCATCCAGCGCCAGGATCGGTTGGTCCAACACATCGGCAAAGATTTGCAGCCAGACCGGCGAACTGAGCAACCCGCCACCGCTGGCGATGATCGAGCGGGTGGCGCTAGGTGGTAGATGGCCGGCAATACGCTCGTAGATCAGGGCAAAGCGATAGGCGATCCCTTCCAAACTGGCCTGGACGATGTCGATAGGCTGCGTATTGAGGTTAAACCCAATCAGGCTCGCTTTGGCCTTATCATTCCAGCCGGGAGCGCGCTCACCGGCCACAAAGGGAAGCACGGTAAGGCCGTGGGCGGCCGGCGGCAACGCCGCCAGTTGCTGTTCCAGTTCGGCAGCGGGCGGCAGTCGCAGATTCTCCTGTAGCCAGGCATAGAGATTGCCGCCTTCGGTGGTAGCCCCGCCCAAGAGCCCCCGGTGGCGATCCACCCGGTAGAGCCAAAGGCCGGCGGGCACACGGTCCAGCGCCGGGTCGAGGACAACCCGCATGGCGCCAGTGGTGCCCACTGTAAGGGCAATGCGGTCAGGGTGGTCGCAGCCGCTGCCCAGATTGGCCGCGGCGCCATCGCCGATAGCAGGTAACCAGGGGACGCTCTTCAGCGCGGGCCAGCGTCCTGCCCAGGGCGTGGTCAAACCTACCAATGGTTGATCCACGTCGATCAGCGGCGAGAGCTGTTCGACTGTCACCGGTAAGCGTTCGAGCCATTCAGCATCCCAGCTCAGCGAACGGCGGTTGAGCAGCCCGCTCCAGGAGGCAACACTGTAGCTGGCAACACGCTGCCTGGTCAACTTCCACAATAGAAATTCCCCGAACGAAAGCCAGTAACGCGCCGCCCGGAGGGCTTCGGGCTGGGTGCGCGCCAGCCAACGAAAACGCGCCGGCAAATAGGAGGTGTGGATGAGCGTGCCGGTACGGTCATGCGCCACTGCGCTGCCGGCTGGGCCTAACTCCTCGCGCAGTTGTTGGGCGTCGGGGGCATTGCGCGTGTCGGCATAAGTAAAGACGGGCGTGACCGGCTCGTCATCGGCGTTGGCGCCCAGCACGTTGCCGACAAAGGTGTCGCAGGTGACTGCGGCGATGCGTCCGGCCAGTGGGCCGGCCCGCTCCAGTAGCTCGTCAACCGTGGCGACGACACATGCAAAGAGATAGTTGGCGTCAAAGGTAGCACCGCCATTACTCGTGGTCTCCATCTGGATCGCCATCTGGACAGCCAGGTTCGCTACCGGTCGCGCATGTGCATCAAAAAGCATGGCGCGTGTCGAAGAGGTCCCGATATCTAACGCCAAGATCAATGGCTCATTTTTCATGGGCATAGCAATAACGAGGTCGGGTTTGTGGCTCGTTGTAAGGACAGGGTTCTGTAGAGCTATGGTAAATGAGCAGGCGCCGGTTGCAAAATCGCACCGCGTATGGCGCGCAACAAACCGCAGCGCCGGGTGGCAGGCAACGGAGTAAGAGATATCAGTTCGAGTCGAACTCTAATTTCGATCCTGGTTGGCGAGACCGGTTTCGACCGGGCTATCGTCGTCGGGCGGCTCATCCCAGTGTGTTCGCGTTTGTGTAGCTTCCCAGTTGAGCAGTAACAGCGCCACCACGATCAGGATCACCAGTAAGATCAGTTGCGACAACGGCAACATGGCATTCGCTCCGTTTACACCCAGGCCGTGTAAGCGGGCCCTTATGTTAGATAAACGGTAGCGAACGGGGAAAAGTTACGGGACAGCGTGCAAGTCTGCACAAATCTCAATACTTTGATGTAGTCAGCCTACATCATTTGGTGTACACATATCTGGCGCACCCCAGCCGCCACCACCGGGCGTCTCGACGCGCAGACGTACGCCGGGAACAAACCGGCGGGTAAACTTTGAAGGCAACTCTTCGCACGCGTCTTGCCCGCGGAGAAGGAGGTTGCGGCCTGGTTTGCCCGGTGCACCGCCGGCCAATCCCCACGGCGCCACGACCCGCCGCTCGCTGAGCATGGTAACGGTTGCCGGCTCCAGCAGTTCGTACTCGCGGATGATGCCGTCGCCCCCGCGCTGCCGCCCGGCGCCGCCGCTGCCTGGCCGCAACCCGTACCGCCGCACGCGCAAAGGATAGGCCATCTCCAGGGCCTCAACCGGCGTGTTGAGCGTGTTGGTCATGTGTACCTGGACGCCACTAATGCCAACGCTGTGTGCGCTGGCGCCCATGCCACCGCCAATGGTCTCGTAATAGGCGAACGGAGAGCCATCTTCACGCACGCCGCCGATGGTCAGGTTGTTCATGGTGCCCTGGCTGGCCGCCGCAATCTGTTCAGGGCCGAGAGGGCTCTCCGCCTGGGCCAGCGCACCGAGCACCACGTCGGTGATCCGTTGCGAAGTCTCTACATTGCCCCCGGCGACAGCGGCGGGCCGCCGGGCATTGATCAGACAGCCCTCCGGCGCAAGAACGTGAACGGGCGCAAAACAGCCGGCGTTCATCGGCACCTCATCCCCCGCCAGGCACCGCACCACGTAATAGCAGGCCGATTGGGTGATGGCGATAACGGCGTTGAGCGAGCCATGGATCATGCCGGCAGTGCCCGTAAAATCAAAGGTGATTTCGTCTCCAGCAATGGTGGCAGCCAGCTTGATGGGCACAAGCGTCACTTCGTCGCGCTCCACCAGTTCGATGACGTCCTCAAAGCGATATTCGCCGTCGGGCCAGGTAGCGATGACAGCGCGAGTGAGCCGTTCGCTATATGCCAGGAGGTGGCCCGCATACATCACGACTTCTTCGACCCCAAAGGCGGCGACCAACTCGTACAAGCGCCGCTCGCCCACAGCGTGGGCAGCGCGTTGAGCGGCCAGATCGCCGCGGCGCTCGTCCGGCGTCCGTACATTGCGCAGGATCGTCTGCAGCAACTCCTCGTTGAGCGTACCTGCCTTGTACAGTTTGACCGGCGGGATAATGATTCCTTCCTGGTAAATTTCGGTCGAAAGCGGCAACGAACCGGGTGTCATCCCTCCCACATCGGCATGATGGGCGCGGCTGGCGACAAAAAAGGTAGGGGAGTGGGGAATAGGGAGTAGGGAGTCGCCATTCTCCACTCCCCATTCCCTGTTCTCTACTCCCTCAAGCACAAAGACCGGCGAAATCATCGTGATGTCGGGCAGATGGTTGCCGCCCTCAAAGGGGTCGTTGACGATGACGACATCTCCCGGCTCCCAGGAGGGGAAGTAATGGAGGATAGTCTGGACGCTGGCGGGCATAGCGCCCAGGTGCGCGGGGATATGGGCGGCCTGGGCGATCATGCGACCGGCCGCATCAAAGAGTGCGCAAGAGAAGTCGAGCCGCTCCTTGATATTGGGCGAATAGCTCGTGCGCTGTAAGGTGACACCCATCTCCTCAGCCACCCCGGCAAAGCGGTGGCGGTAGAGTTCCAGCGTGATTGGATCCATAGAATGGTTAATGGTTAATGCTCAATGATCAACGGGCTCGGACCCCAGATACCGACCTTGATCATTGAGCACTAACCATTGAGCATTATCACGCTTCCAGCGTGCTGGTATCACCGAGCGGCTGGCCGGTGATCTGCGCCTTGAGCAGGCGGCGCATGATCTTACCGCTGCGCGTTTTGGGTAGCGTGGCGACGAAGTCGATCTTTTGGGGTACAGCAATGGGGCCGACTTCGTGGCGGACGTGCTGTTTGAGTTCGGTTTCCAGCTCGGCCCCATCCTCCACCCCGGCGCGCAGGATGCAGAAGGCGTAGATGGCGTTGCCGCGCAGTTCGTCGGGCACACCGATAACAGCGGCTTCGGCCACTTTGGGGTGGCTGACCAGGGCGCTCTCGATTTCGGCGGTGCCCAGACGGTAGCCGCTCACCTTGATCACATCGTCCATGCGCCCGATGATCCAGAAATAGCCGTCTTCGTCGCGACGGGCGCTGTCGCCGGTGAAGTACCAACCCTGATGGGCAAAATCGGCCCAATACGTCTGCTTGAAGCGGTCGGGATCGCCCCAGATAGTGCGAGTCATCCCGGGCCACGGCTGCTTGATAATCAGATAGCCATCTTCGTTGGCATCGGCTGGGGCGCCATCCTCGCGCACGACATCAGCCAGGATACCGGCAAAGGGGAGGGTGCCGCTGCCCGGTTTGAGCGGCACCACCGGCGTCGGGGTGATCATAAAGCCGCCGGTCTCGGTCTGCCACCAGGTATCCATGATGGGGCAGCGCTCCTTGCCGATATGTTTGTAATACCAGCGCCACGCTTCGGGGTTGATCGGTTCACCCACGGAGCCGAGCAGCCGCAGGCTGGACATGGGGTGTTTGTCGGGCCACGATTCGCCAAGCCGCATAAAGCCGCGGATGGCGGTTGGCGCTGTGTACAGGACGGTGACACCAAACTTCTCAACCAGTTCCCACCAACGGTCTGGGTTGGGATAACCGGGTGCGCCTTCGTACATCAAGCTGGTGGAGCCGAGGATGAGCGGGCCATAGACAATGTAGCTGTGACCGGTGATCCAGCCGGGGTCGGCGGCGCACCACCAGCGGTCCTCTTCCTTGAGGTCGAAGACATAGCTCAGGGTCGTGGCAATATGCACCTGGTAGCCGCCACAGGTGTGGAGCTGCCCTTTGGGTTTGCCAGTGCTGCCACTCGTGTAGAGGATAAACAGCGGGTCTTCGGCGTCCATCCGCTCGGTTTCGCATTCGGCGCTGGCCTCACGCACCAGGTCGTGCCACCAAAGGTCGCGGCCTTCGGTCCAGTTGACCTCCTGGCCTGTGCGCTTGAGGACAACCACTTTTTCTACGACCGGCGTCTGGCCCAACGCCTCATCGGTGATATCTTTGAGATTGACCGTCTTACCGCGCAGCCAGGCGCCGTCACAGGTGACGACAACGCGGCTTTGGGCGTCGTTGATACGGTCAGCCAGCGCCTGTTCGCTAAAACCGCCGTAGACCACGCTGTGGATCGCCCCGATCTTGGCGGCAGCGAGCATAGCGATGGGGAGTTCTGGCACGCGGCCCATGTAGATAGTAACGGTATCCCCCTTGTTGACGCCCAGGCTCTTGAGAACGTTAGCAAAGCGGTTGACCTCATGGTAGAGGTCAAAGTAGGTGAACTGGCGCACCTCGCCATCTTCGGCCTCCCAGATGAGCGCCACTTTGTTCTTGCGCCAGCTTTGCACATGGCGGTCGAGTGCGTTGTGAACGATGTTAGTCTTGCCGCCAACAAACCACTTGAAAAAGGGTGCTTCGCTTTTGTCGAGCACCTGGGTGTAGGGCTCGTACCAGTCGATCATCTCTCTGGCGCGCGCATCCCAGAAGGAGACAGGGTCCTTTGCCGCTTGTTCGCGCACAGACAGGTAATCTGGAACATTGGCGTTAGCGACCACCGTTGGAGACGGCTCGTAGAGCTCGCTCCGGGTGGCAGCCACGTCGATGCCTTCACTCATATCGTATCCTCCTCTGGTCGGTAAAGTAGGTGAAGTTGCAATCAGTAAATCATACCCGGTCTAAAATTTCAGGACAAACCTCAAGCCGGCACAATCGTTGAGGTATCGGATCAACCTGCGGATCGTACGTGATTTTCATCCGCTCTCCTGCTAGAAATAGTAGCTGTAAACCGTCATCACTACGATTTCATCAGCTTCAACAAGTTTACTCAGTTCTGGGGAAGAGGTCAAAACAACTTTATACTTCGTTGGCTTCAACGAAGCTAGGTTGCAAGGTTGGGTTGGCGTCTAGGGAGAGGAGCTACGAAAAAAGTCTTTTGCTACTGGGTTTTGACCGTCGCTTCGAGCTGCGCCACTTTGGCGTTCAGCGCCTCGAGTTGGGCCTGGAGCGCGGTCACCGTCTGCAACAGTTGTGCGTGGTTTTCGATGACGGTTGCCGGGTCGAGCACATGAGCTGGCGGACATTCCGGCGGGATAAGCCACCAAGACTGAGGCGGCTGCTCCGGTGACTCGCCCGGCTGTCTCTGGGCGGTTTGGGGTTGTTTACTCGTGCGCTGCATGGCGGCGACGATCATATCGGTGTAGCCTTGGGCAAATCGCTCCCAGAGTTTGAAACTTTCTTGCATCGCTTTCTCCTGGTAAACCTGGTCTCCTTTTGGGATACACCCCATCGTCAGTTTTAGGAGCGAATCCTTGATAAAGGAGATGGCCTCGGCCAGATCGGTGAAGCGCAGTTCGGCGCCATCCTGCACACGGCTCACCTGCCCGCGCCATTCAACGCGCGGTTCGCCTTGCTGGTCTTGCCAGAGGTCATGCGTGAAACGCAGCACAAATGACGCGGTTTCGCGCTGTGGTTTCATGGTATGCGGTTCCTTTGAGCAACGGGAGCAGATTCACGCTAATTGGTTGGCCGGATGGGCGCGAATCAATAGAAACTGCTGATATTTGTACGGTAGCAGAACGTTGGAATTTCTTATAACTCGATCTGCGTTTTTATGCAAATCAGCAAAATCTATATGCCAGATGTGCGATCTACAGCAAATGAGCCAAACACTGGGGAACGGCTACCTACGAGTGTAGTAAGGTTCAGTTACAGCGGAGTTGCAGATTTCGTAAGCAAGATGACAGTCACTGCTTAAACAGAGGCGCCACACGGGTGCGCTGCACCTCAGCGCTACCGGGTATTCAGGGACATCGCACGCCGCGCGTGCAACGCCCCTACCCCGCAATCACCTGTTCAAATAATCTTGTCACCTGCTCGAACGGCTCCTGCCTCGGCGTATGCACAGAGCGCAAGGCCGCTCGCCACACTGCCAAACGTATCGGCCGGAACAATCCGGGCAGTTGGAAACTCACGGGCAAGCATTTGTCGAAAGATGGGGATCACTGAAGAGCCCCCCGTCGTCACCACGACATCCACATCCTGTTTGGCGACCCCGGCGAGTGCGACCACTTCGCGCACACCCTGGCGCGCCTGAGCCAGTTCTTCGCCAATAGCGAGGTTGAAGTCGGTCCGTGTGATGTCGATGGCAAGGTCGATCGCATCCGCCTGCATTGCAAGATGCGCCCGCTCCTCATCGGAGAGCACGCGTTTCGCCTGTTCGATCCGTTCAAACAGAGCAAAACCGTGATTGCGCATAACGAGCGACTCCAGAGCCACAAATTTGTCACAGTCCGGGCTGTACCTCTTCGCCCGCTGGATCACAGCGAGCCGTTCCGGTCGTGAGAGCAGCGGGATCGTCTGCCAGTGCGCCAGCAGATTGGCCAGATCCTCTGGGAAGGGCAGCGGGCGACCGTCATAGTTGACATCGATCGGTGACTGGGTCCCAAAGTGTGGAGCGACGCTGCTACGCATCAGCGTGCTGTCAAGGTCATCACCGCCAACGGCCACACCGTGTGTCGCCAGGATCTCGCGTGCTCCCGTTGCATCGCTGCGCAGGACTGTAAAGTCGAGCGTGCCACCACCAAAGTCGAAGATAAGCGCCGTCTCCGGTTGTTGCGTCTGACTCAGGTAGGTATAAGCCGCCGCCACCGGTTCCGGCGCAAAGGTGACCTGGGTGAACCCGGCCAGTGCGGCTGCTTCGCCCAGCCGTTGCTCGGCCTGGCGATCAGCGGCTGGGTCGTCGGCAAAGCGCACAGGCCTCCCGATCGTGGCCTGGCGCACCTCGGCCTGCAACGTAGCCTCGGCCTGGGTGCGAACATGGCTCAAGATCAGGCTGATCAGTTCCTGAAGCGAGTAGTAGTGACCAAAGATATTGGTCCCCTCATACGAACCGGAGCGCAGACCGGTCTTGATCGACTGGAGCAGCCGCCCCTGAGCGCCTACATCTTCCTCCACTGTCACATCGTAGATAATGGTAATGGGGCCGTCAGGGTCGAGTGGGCCTTTATATTGTTGCGCAACGGTGTTCTCGATGGTGCCGACGACCTTCTCTTCATAGACCACCGGGCGACCGGTATCCTCTCGCAAAAAGGTACGTGCAGCTGCAAGCCCCAAAAACACCCGCTGCGTTCGCGTTACATAGATCAACGAACGCAACAGATGAGGATTAGGGCTCTGCGGCTCCAAAGGAATAAACTGAGTTTGCCGGCCGTCATAAAAAGCAGCCGATGTATGGGTTGTGCCAAAGTCAATCCCAATTCTCATGGATTCTGCCTTCCTCCTCAAACCGATCTACTGGACCACAAACAAGTCCTACAGTATCCCAACACACACAACCAGAAGACCTGCGTGCCCGTCTGCCGGCTGCGCCAATCCTGTGAACTTCAGCCGAGGGCAGTTCTGGCCTGCACCGCCAATAATGCGGCCCCCGAGCGATTATCGACCCCCAATTTTCGATAGAGATGCTGAAGATGTTTCTTGAACGTTGCCTCGCTGATCTGCAACTTGTGTGCCAGCGCCCGGTTTGTCAGCCGTGTCGCCCGCTCGTCGCCCAACAGCAGAAAGATTTCCCATTCTCGCCGTGTGAGTCCGGCCCAAGGCTGGCGCATCGGCCCAGAATCGGAGACTGGAGACGCTGGACCAGGCGGTTCGTGAACAGGTACGGTCTCTCCGGCCTCGGTGTCTGGCGCAAGAGGCTTACTGCGCACAATACGAGCATGGTGCAACAAGTATCCAAATCCACGCCGGGTTTCGATAAAGATGGGCGCCTGTGCCCGGTCCGCGAGTCGCTGGCGCAGGCGGAAGATCACCAGGTCAACCGCTGCCGGGTCAAAATCAGGTGCGGAGGCGGGGTCTTGTGCCGCCGCCGGCCACAAGGTGGCAAGCAACTGGCGTTTTGGCACAACTTGCCCCACATTGCGACCCAGACAGTGGATCACACGAAACTCCTGCGGCGAAAGCTGGATCTCCCGGCCATCCAGGTAGATACAACGACGGCGCTCGTCGATTATCAGGTCAGGCATCGGCAGCCTCCTGAGCAGAGAAAGAACGGGGTTGAGCGCAAGGGCGGTCTGCAGACCGCACGGCACCCAGACCCGACACCGTTCGATTTTGGGTCAAGGCCAACCCTTGTTGGCCTGAGAGAGGATTATATGCACAGCCGGGCCAGAGGGCAATGCTCAAAGAGGAGTAGAAAAGGTGGTAGAATTTGAAATGAACTTGAAAGATTTCTGCTATGGACCTGAACGAGACGATCCGGTAAAATAGGAGTAGAGGAAAATGACCGACCAGAATAAAACGGGGACCCGTGGGTCCCCGTTGTTATTTATCAAGAGTTGTCTAATCAAACTCATCGCGCAAGATTCGTTGGTATAGCTCAGTGGTCTCTGGTAATGGTTCGACACCGAACTCCTCATCGAGCACTTTTACACAGGTCTCGTAACTCCTGAGCGCCATCGGCCGGTTGCGTTGGATAGCAAAGGCGCGCATCTGGATGCGGTAGGCGTCTTCCCAAACTGGGTCAACCGCAAGGACGCGCTGGGCCAGGCGCAGGCTTTCCAACGGTGTGCGGTCGAGCAGTAATTCACCCAACGTAGTCATGGTATTGAGGGCCAGGAGTTGCAGCCGCTCGCGTTCGGCGCTGGTCCAATCTTCGTAGCGCCGTTCGGGAAGGTAATCGCCGTTGTAGAGCGTGATAGCCATCGAGTAACAATCAATGGCTTCATCCAGATTATGCGCTGCTGTAGCGAATGCGTGATTGCCGGCGGCGACCAACTGCTCGAAGGCATCGGCATCCAGCCAGACATGGTCAAAATCAAGGCCATAGGCCAGACCGTAACGGCGGGTAAAGCGCGCTTCTTCGCGCGGCCCACGATTGGGTTCCAAGGCCTTATTGAGGGCGTTGAGCGCCACCTTGAAGTCACGGTCGCCACGGTCGATGTCCATATCCGGCCAGAGCCGATCGATGATCTGCTCCTTGTGGACAAACTGCCGGCGCATAGTGACAAAATACTGAAAGAGATGGATCGCCTTCTCTCGCCCCCAGGCCGTAACCGGGATCTCCTCTCCGTTGCACCAGACGCGAAAACCGCCCAGCGTCTGCACGCGCACAGCCGCCCTGGCGCTAGGTCGCGCTGGGGTCTGCGCCAGCAGTTTGTCGATACGCTCTAAGCAGTTTCGATCTTGCATGACAAATACCTGAATCAAAGACAGAATGCAGCACGCATCCCTTGTTATACGTAATAAGCACACAGCTTGTTACGGCCTAAAATTCCGCACTCTGCACTCGCCATTACTCAAAGATCCATGGGTCGTTGGCGCGCTGCCATGTGACCAGGTCATCGCCAAACCAGAGAGCAATTTCGTTGGCAGCAGTGTCGGGGCCGTCGCTGGCGTGGACGAGGTTGCGCCCAATTTCCAGGCCGAAGTCGGCGCGGATGGTGCCGGGAGCGGCCTCAGCGGGTTTGGTCGCTCCCACCGTGTTGCGCACCACGGCAATGGCGTTGGTTCCCTCCACGACCATCGCAAGCACCGGTGCGCTGGTAATGTATTGGATCAGCCCGGCAAAAAAAGGGCGCTGTTCATGGACGGCGTAATGCTTGCGCGCCAGTTCGTCGCTCACCTGCATAAACTTCATCGCCACAATTTTCAGACCCCGCCGCTCAAACCGGGCAATGATCTCGCCAATCAACCCACGTTGCACGGCGTCGGGCTTGAGAATGATAAAAGTACGCTCCACGATTTGTTCTCCTCTCGTCTTTTATTTTTCTTTTGATTGTTCGCACGGAGGTACACGAACTTCTACACAGCATGAGGGGAATTCGATCACGAATTCGTTTGCCCAGTCTCCCCATCATCTTGTTTCTACCAATGCCGCTTCGCGCTCACTTACGACCAATTCGACCTGTCCTCTTGTAAAGGGGAGGGCCAGCCAGGTGCGCACAAATTCACCGTCCGGGTCCATAGTGGCGATGGGGTCGCGCGCCAATGCCTTGTCATTGACATCGCCCAGATCATCGAGGACGCTCCAGGCGATGATCAGATGTGGGTGGTGTTGGGTCAGATAACGCGCTAATTCGTAGGCTTCTGCTCGCAGCCGTTGTTGCCAGAGCGCGGCCAACAGCCCCACTTGAAAATCGATCCGCTGTGGTGCGGCCTGGATGAGTTGGCGGTAGATCGCTCCCGCCCTCCCCCACCGGTAGCCGCGTACATAGATACGGGCGAGACAGGCCAGGTTCAACGGCTGGACCGCTGGGTTGCCGGCACCTGCATCTGCCGTCCGCAAGAGCGTGCGGTCCAGGCCACCGCGAATCTCTGGTTCATAAGGGTCGGCCTCAAAGGCGCGCTGCCAGGTAGCGTGCGCCAGCGCCCGCTGGCCGCGCTGTTCGGCTGCCCGCGCCAGCGCCCGCCAGGCCAGCGCATTGGCCGGGTCCGCACGCAGCAGGCGGCGCCCCCACTCTTCGCCCTCCGCCCACCGTTTGAGGTGCCAGGCCGCCCGCAAAAGACGCTGATAAGTGGGCAGGTGGCGTGGCAGCCGGCGCAAGATCACCTGAGCGAGCGTCGCTGCCCGCAACGGCTCATCCAACTGGAGAGCAGCTTCGACCGCGGCGCTCCACGTTGTCAGCGAGGTCACGATTGTGTCGGCGTCAGCCGTGCTTGTACCATTGTTCACAAATGAGAAGTATCCAAAATGATGGGCGAAATGTCAAGCCGGTGGGCAGTCGTCGCAGGAATTCGACGATAGACCGCGGAGTGGGTGGATAAGGCGGATCTGTACGGATAGCTTAGCAAAAATCCGCGTCTATCCGCCGGAGTGCCCCCTGGGTCTGCCTCATCCGGGGTCTATCGTCGGTCTTTCATCACAAGCCGAACGAGTAATGGGGTGGATCTTTGATGCCGTGGAGGTTGCGGAGACGATTGATCAGCACAGTCGCATCGCGTTCACCTTGCGCGGGTTTGCCAAAGGGATCGCTGATCCCTTCGTTGCTGCCGCTGAGAATGCGCAGCGTGGTGAGGACGCTGTGCGCCAACACATCGAGGTGATAGCCGCCCTCGAGGACGGAGATGAGCCTTCCGTAGCACACTTCATCGGCCAGCCCCAGCAGTTCCTCAACCAGGGCCGCATAGCCGGGGATGCTGAGATGCATACTCGCCAGTGGGTCGAGCCAGTGGGCATCGAAACCGGCTGAGAGAAAGATTACGTCCGGGCGAAATTCTCGTGCCGCCGGGATCAAGAGGCGTTGGAAGGCCTGGAGGTAGCCCTCATCGCCCACGTAGGGCGGGAAGGGAACATTGATCGTCGTACCGTGGCCCAGTTCCACCCCTACTTCATCGGCTGCGCCGGTGCCGGGATAGTAGGGGTGCTGGTGTACGCTAAAGAACATGACGGTCGGGTCGTCATAGAAGATCTCTTGCGTGCCATTGCCGTGGTGAACATCGAAATCGACGATCAGCGCGCGATCCACCCCATGATGATCCTGCGCCCAGCGCACCGCGATGGCGGTGTTGGCAAGCAGACAAAAACCCATCCCCCGGTGGATCAGCGCATGGTGGCCTGGGGGACGAATCAGCGCAAAACCGTTGTCGGCGTAACCGCGCAGCACCATATCCGTAAGATTGAGCAGCCCGCCGGCCGCCAACAACGCGGCCTGGTAGCTATCCGGATTGACATAAGTGTCGCCGTCGATATGACCACCGCCACGGGTCGCAATCTGTTGCAGCGCTTCGATATAGCGTGGCGTGTGGACACGCAAGACCGCATTGAGCGGGGCGGGGCCGCTCGGAACCTCGATCAGACGGTCGAGGATGCCCTCTTTTTGCAGCAGGGTCCAGGTTTTTTCAAGCCGGCGATAATTTTCAGGATGTCCTTCGAGCGTGTGACGCAGGTTGAAGGGGTCGTAAACAAAGGCAGTTTTGCGCATAACGATAAACCGGAAAAGGTGCAATAACGATGTGGTTTCCGGTCATTGATTGTAGGGGGCGTTCGCGAACGCCCCCTACAATCAATCAACGACCGCACACCGTCACACAGAATCTCAATAGCGCCTAATGAAAGTGCGGTCGAAACAGATGGCGTTCGGCGCGACCCTCTATCTCACTCTTGATCTCGAACTGAAGATCAAAGTCGTACTCCTCGGTCTTGAGCGCCGTGATCTCCTGCACCACCTGGGTGGGGAGATGGCTCTGAAGTGGGCGGGTGGTGTGCAGCGTCTTTCCATCCCAAAGCAGGCTTAATTTGCCCTCCTTGATTGGCAGGTCGATCAACGCCCACCATGTCCAGTCAGCCGGCCAGGTGGGATAGACCATAAGCAGTGGGCGCTCCTGGCTCACCCCGCAGCCGCGCCAGATGGCCTGCCCGGCTAAAACCACCCCTTGCCAGGGGTCAGCAAAGTGCCAGGGGTGTTCCGCCGGTGTCTGCCAGGTGCTCCACCGGAGAGCAGCCTCGGCGTCAAAGGGCGGTGTCGTAAGTGGCTGAGCAGGCGTCGCGAACTGGCGTTCCATTTCGCACGCCTCGCTCTCCCAACGCACCATGTTGATACTATCATGGTGTTGCATAGCTAGACCGAGCGCCCGGCGGAGTGTCACGCTTATGGTCGCCAGAGTTGCGCCATCACTTTCCGAAAGATGCTGCCAACGATGTTGGATCAACGCATCCGCACAGGCGCGTACAGCGGCATAATGTTCGTTGAGCAAGCTGGCGTCGAAGTGGTGGCGCAGGTGATCGGAAAGCGCCATAAGGTAGGCAGCGTTGGTTTCGACCAACGCCGCGCCGGGGTCGACCGGTGGATCTTGTGTACGCAAAGGGAAAGCAAGCGGCAGACGGCCCCCGGTGCGTTCGGCCAGGCGGCGGGCGTGAGCGAGCAGATTGCGGCTTTGCGTCGCATCGATGGCGTCCAGGCTTTCCACCAACGCCGGCAGGTGGCGCACATCGCGATCGCTGGGGGCAAAACCTGTGCGCAGGCGCTGCACCCGGCGTACCGTCTCCGCCTTGCCCATTTGCACGGCTTGATTGTAACGCACATCGGGCGTCCACAGGCGTGCGGTCTTGAGCAATTCATCCCAGGCGCGGACGCTCAACTCGAAGGCGCGCTCGGTGTCGCGCAGCGCCAGAAAGCCGTTCCACGCCATTTGTTCACCCACATCACTCACTGTGAGGAGCAGGGGCACCTCGACCACGCCGTTGACCAGCACATGATAGACCAGCCTCGCGCGCCGAGGGTCATCGATCTCTACCCCATCGGGTCGGCCATACGGGTTGCCAAAGACGCAGGTGCTCTCGGCGTTACTCTGGGCGTAGATCCCGCGCGCCGGTTGCGGGTTGCGCTGCGCCACCAGCAGGCCATCGACGATCCGCTGGGTCAGCGGTTGCGCCCACTCGATGTCGATCTCCAACCGGAGGAGGCGATCTCCTTCCGCCTGACATTCGAGCACCCAGAGGACGCTACGGTCGTATGGGCTGTTGAGCAGGGCGCAGAGGCGCTTGCTGACGATCATCCCCTCGTTGCCCAGGATCACTTCCTGGTAGCCTGGGTAGAAGCGCGTGACCAGCGCCACCAACCCCTCCTCGCGCAGGGCGACGATGCGCAACTGCACGTAGCGAACATAGGTTTCGTCCGCCCAGGGCCAGGCCAGGTCCACCAGATCGGTGGCTGCGTCGGCGTAAAAGACCAGGTCTTGATTGGCAAGCCGGTACCCCAGGTCGGCAGGCAACTGTTCGGTGTCGATGGTTTGTGGTTGGTCGAGGATTGGGTTCATAGCAATTTTGGATTTTAGATTTTGGATTCTAGATTTTGGATGGAACTGTCGAAAATCCAAAATCTAGAATCCAAAATCACTTCACTCCGGCCATGAGCAGGCCAAGCCCTTCACGTGTCGCCTCGCTGCGGGGGACGACGCCAATGATTTCGCCCTTGTACATGACGGCGATCTGGTCGGCGAGCGCCATAATTTCGTCAAGCTCGGAACTGACAAGTAACACGGCCACACCGGTATCGCGTTTAGCGACCAACTGGTTGTGGATAAATTCAATCGAACCGACATCGATGCCACGGGTGGGTTGGGCGGCGATGAGCAGTTTGAGGGGGCGGCTGAATTCGCGCGCCACCACCATCTTCTGCTGATTTCCACCCGAGAGGCTGCCGCCGGTCACCAACACGTTTGGCGTACGCACATCGAATTCTTCGACCAGACGTTCAGCGTGTTGGTAAATGGACTGTTGGTTGATGGTGAGGCCGTTGACAAAGGGCGAGCGGTAATAGGCATTGAGCACCAGATTATCGGCTACACTATAGGAATCAATCATGCCATAGGTGTGGCGGTCTTCGGGCACATGGCTGCTCTGCCCCCGTTCGGTGATGCGGCGCGGCGGCGCGTTGGTCATATCTTGCCCGTTGATCAGAATACGACCGCTCTCGGCCTTGCGCAACCCGGTGATCACCTCCACCAGCTCGGTCTGCCCGTTCCCCTGGACACCGGCCACCCCCATGATCTCGCCGCTCCGCACAGTCAGCGACACACCGCGTAACGCTAACTGGCCCAGGTCATCTTTGGCGACGACATCTTGTAACTCGAGCACCACCTCGCCGGGGGTGGCGGGCTTTTTATCCACTGTGAGGATCACCTCGCGGCCCACCATCATCGCCGCCAGGCTCTCCTGGGTCGCCGTCTCTGGGTCAGCCTCCCCTACCAACCGGCCCTGGCGCAGCACGGCAATGCGGTCGGCCACGCGCAGCACTTCCTTGAGCTTATGGGTAATAAAGATAATCGACTTGCCCTGGTTACGCAACAGCGCCATGACCTCAAAGAGCCCTTCGATCTCTTGCGGCGTGAGCACCGCGGTCGGCTCGTCGAGAATCAGAATATCGGCATTGCGGTAGAGCGTCTTGACGATCTCCACACGCTGGCGCAACCCTACCGGCAGATCTTCGACGACAGCGTAGGGCTCCACCTCCAATTGATAGCGGTGTGACAGTTCGCTAATGCGCTGCGCCACGCTTTGGGTGTCGAGAAAACCATACTTGACCGTCTCGCTGCCCAGCATGATATTTTCTGCCACGGTCATCACCGGCACAAGCTGAAAATGTTGATGCACCATCCCAATGCCCAGTCTGATGGCGTCGTTGGGCGAATTCATGATTACCGGCTGGCCATTGACCAGAATCTCGCCGGCGGTGGGCCGGTAGAGACCGTAGATAATGTTCATCAACGTCGATTTGCCCGCACCATTCTCACCCAGCAAACCCAAGATTTCGCCACGGTGCAGCTTGAGGCTGATACGCTCATTCGCCACCACGCCAGGAAAAAGCTTGGTGATATTACGGACTTCCAGTACAGGGACATGATTGTCGTTCAAGCGCAGTTCCCTTGAAAAAGTAAGCCTCTCATCTTTGCATGATTTCGTCAATTACTTGTGCGAGTGTCGGTGAAATGCCTACCTCAATGCCCTCTGGCGTGTGCTTATGCTCGCGTTGCGGCAAAGCCGGGCGATGCCGCGCATTGTCATATCGAAAGAGCAGCCTTGCCTCAGCGTCTTGATAATGGTAGGCATACATCAGCCGCGATTCAGCCTGCGTTGCGTCTATAAATTCGCGAAAATGCAATTCGCTCTCGTCCTCGAATGCAATGATGCCCGCTAGAAAGCCGCGCAGGGTCGAACGCTGTTCAACCCGCAAATCAAGTATCCTTGTCTGCCCGGTTGCCACCAAAGCCAAAATAGTGCCCGTAAGGGCGTTTGCGTACTCAGGAAAGCTGGTGACGGGCATGTTCCAATGCTGCCAATTCGGCCTGGAGGCCATCGAGCAGGCTTGCCTCGCCGGCCCACTCTACATATTCTAGATCGCCGCCAGCAAGATCCTCAGCCACCATCCCACTCAAAAACTGTGCCGTCGAAACGTTATACTGCTCCTCAAAGCGGCTAAGACGCGCCTTCGTCCGGCGAATACTTTCCCGCAGATGTCGCTTGTACGTTTCAAGAGCCTGGATAAGGGTCTGAACAGCACTCTGATCGGCCAATTCGATAATCACTTGGATGCTCATGTAATTCGCCTCGAACAAAATCTAATATCTACCCAACTACTCAACAACAGCACATTCCTTCGATCACTCTGTTGTCCCCTCCGTCTCATAGACCTGCCCCTCCGCCGCCGGGGGGCGCACCCGGCCGACAAAACCGGAGACGGCGATGATGGTGACGACGTAGGGCAACATGCTGATAAATTGGCGAGGCAGATCGGTGACGCCGCGCAGCAGCAATTCATTCTGCAACGCCTGGGTGTAGCCAAAGAGTAACGAAGCGCCCAATGCGCCAAATGGGTTCCAGTTGCCAAAGATCATGGCGGCGAGCGAAATAAAGCCACGACCAGCCGTCATCCCTTCCTGGAACTGACCCACCGCCTCCAGCACTAAAAAACCGCCACCCAGCGCGGCCAACATCCCACCGATCATGGTGTTGAGATAACGATAGCGGTTGACGGGGATGCCGACCGTGTCCGCCGCACGGGGATGTTCGCCTACGGCGCGCGTGCGCAGCCCCCAGCGTGTGTAAAAGAGCGCCACATGCACCGCGATCACCAGCAGCAGCGTGAGATAGGTGATGGGCGGGTTCTCGAAGAGCACGCGGCCGATTACCGGAATATCCGCCAACAACGGAATGCGCGCCGCAGAGAACTTGCCCTGGGCTACGGCGTTACGGTCAAACAGGTAGGAAGAAAAGCCCGTAGCCAGGATGATCAGCACCGCACCGGAAATGATCTGGTCCATGCGAAAGCGGATGGAAAGGGTGGCGTGGAGCAGCCCCATGAGTGCTCCCACAAACAAGGCTGCAGCGATGCCAAAAAAAAGGCTGGGAAGAAGCGCCCAGTGATTGGTCGCTACTTTGGCCACAAAGGCCACAAAGGCGCCAGCCAACATCATGCCTTCGATGCCAATGTTGATAATACCCGACCGCTCACACAAGATTCCGCTGAGTGCCCCTAAGACCAGCGGTACGCTGGCGCGCAAGGTGAAATTGAGCGCACTGATGCCAAAAAGTGCGCTCAACCAGGTATAGTTGCGCAAGTCGGTTGTGTTGACCAGGATGACCATGACCAGCAGGCCGAGGGTCAATCCTACAGAGAGTAATGTCGAGGTTCGCCAAAGTTGTCTGCCGTTCATGGTGGGAGGTGTCTTTCGGCCTGGAGATTATCTGGGCGTACTTTCACTCGTTGCCGTCTGGTCCAGCGCGGTCTGAAATTCACCCCAGGTATAGGCGCGCAGTGCAATGTCGAATAGCGTCCCAAGCTTTGTATGTTCGGTAACCTCTGCAAGCCGTTCAGCAACCGACTCGAATTGCTCGCTGGAAAGTGCGAAACGTAGCCTGAGTGTATGTAAGATCGTTTCTCGCTGCTGTTCGAGTTTCCCCTGTTGCAGACCCTGTTGTAGACCCTGTTGCAGACCCTGTTGTAGACCCTGTTCACGAGCCTGTTCACTTGCTTTAGCAACTTGGGCAGCAACCTGGGCAGCAACTTGTTGTTGAACCCGTTCTTCGATCCATTCATCGAGCAGAGTCGCACCTTGCATCTGTTCCAACTCCTTTCGGAACACAAAACGCAGAAACTCATTGTCAAAATTGCGGCCAGCAATTGCCACGGCCAGGGCCAGCAAATCGGCCTGCTTGTGGGCATCTGGCTCGGCCAGGATCAGTTCTCGTTCGCGCTGCAAAATTTGTTCGTCTGGCTGCTCAACCAGCATGACCAAAAAGGGGGCCAGCTCGCGATACTTGCCGCTGCTGATCTCCTCCACATAATCCCACAACTTGAGCACCGGATAAGTAAATCGGTTGACAATTCGCCTCCCTAAGCGCACGATGTACTCATTGGGAATGGGCGCGGCGCGATAGCGTAAATAGAGCGTATAGGAGAAAACGGGAATCTTGTATTGCTGGGTCAGCGCGCCATGACAGGCACACAGCCGGCGCGGAAAATCAGCAAAGTGATCCAGTTGAAACTCAACGTGCATCAGATATTCGTCACCGGCATAGAGCGCGCGATGCACAAAATCAACTGGCTGCACCGGCAGCGCCAACTCGACGTTTTCAGGCGTGCCGCGCAGTTCGATTTCCAGGTCAGGAAAGGCCAGGCGCAGAAATAGGTCCGCATGGTTGCGCGCAATGATTTTGAGCGTGCAGTCAAAGAGATTGGATGTGACAGCCATTGATTCATCGCCCCCAGCCAATCGTGGGCGCCTGGTTCAATGCATCTTTGCCCAGCCGCAGACGGAAGATCGCCCGGATCAACAACGGCGCGGCGACAAAGGCCAGCACCAACCCCTGGATCACCTGAATGATGTCTGCCGATACACCCGACTCAAACTGCATCCGCGCACCGCCGGCGTCGAGTGCGCCAAAGAGAAACGCGGCCAGGATCACACCCAGTGGGTGAGTCTGGCCCAACAACGCCACAATGATGCCGTCGAAGCCTGCCCCGCCCGTAAACTCGGGTGCAAAACGCAGGTTGACCCCCAGCGTCTCGATGGCGCCGGCCAGCCCGGCCAATCCACCCGCAAGCAGCATCGTCAGCACGATCGTCCAGTTGACGCGTATGCCGGCGTACCTGGCCGCTCTGAGGTTTTGCCCCACGGTGCGGATCTCAAAACCGATGATGGTCTTATAGATGAGCCACCACATCAACACCGCCACCAATACCGCCAGGACAACACCCCAATGTACTCGATAAGGCGGCCCAAAGATAAGAGGAAGCTGGGCGCCAGGCAGAACCAATGGCGTCTGCGAAATGGCGCCTGCCGCCGGATCCCACAGCGGGCCGGGTGTCTGACCTTGTGTGCCACCGGCGTAGACAGTCCACCCGGTAAAGAGTGCGGCCACATAGTTGAGCATGATGGTGATGATCACTTCGTGGGCGCCCGTGTAGACCTTGAGCAGGCCGGGGATCGCACCCCACGCCATCCCCCCAAGGATGCCCGCTGCCAGGGACAGTGGTAGGTGCAAGATCGGAGGCAGCCCTTCGAAATGAATGCCAACCGCTACAGCAGCCACCGTACCAATCAGGAACTGGCCAGAGGCGCCGATGTTGAACAAACCTGCTTTGAACGCGACCGTGACCGATAGTCCTGTCAGGATCAGCGGCGTCATCTTGCGAACAGTCGTCGCCCAGCCACGGGCAGAGCCAAACGCCCCTGTGAACAGGCCGCGATACGCCTCGATTGGGTTGTCGCCAAACAAGACCATGATGAGGGCGCCTAGCACAAGAGCTGTCACTAGCGCCAACAAGGGGATGAGCAACGCCCGCCCCAATCTACGTATCCACATTGTTAATCAAGCCTCACCATACTCGTGTAGCTTAGCGAACCAACCCCTCAGATGTGATCCTGCGCCTGGCGCCGATTGGCAAAACGGGAGGCGCGCCTGTGCGTGCCTCCCGTTCCTGTTAAAAAGCGATTCACAGAGAGCACCGAGTTGTCACAGAGAACACAGAGGATCTTCTCGGCGTCCTCTGTGTCTTCTCTGTGCTCTCTGTGAACTGCTTTTGGTCCTGGCCTGTCGAAACTAGGGATTGTACCCGGTGGACAGGCTGCCGTCTTGGAGCGCGGCATCGATTTCGGCCAACGAATCCTTTACTTCTTGCGGAATCTGGTCTTCAAAATCGTGGAAGGGAGCTAGACCGGCGCCACCAAAGTAGTTGCCGCCGGGGAACTCCCCATCGCGCGCCATCATGACCAATTCGACAACGCCCGGCGTGATCAGCTTCATGGCGCTTGAAACCAGACAAGGGTGCGCTGCCGGGAGCGTCTCCCATTGGTCGGTGTCTACACCAATGCAATAGACCTCTTCGCCCGCCAACGCCGCTGCGGCTACCTCTTGTAAGGCGCCGTTGCCGGTGCTGCCACCGGCGCCGAAGATCACATCCGCACCCTGATCCAGCGCTTGGCGGGCCGTGTTGGCGCCCCACTCAGGATCGGTAAAAGCACGGTCCAGCCCGCCTGGGTGGTACGTAGAGATGATCTCAATATCTGGGTTGATGTAACGAGCGCCTGCCTCGTACCCTTCTTTGAAGGCCACGACCGGTGGCACCAGGTCTGTACCCAATACAGCGGCAATTCTACCCGTCTGGCTCAGATGAGCCGCCAATGCACCGGCCAGAAATCCCGATTGGTCCTCGTGGAAGATTAGGCCGGTGAGATTGGGAAGCGTCTCGCTCTGGAACTGGTCTACGCCAATAAACATGACGTCTGGGTTTTCTTGTGCAGCGGCAATGGTCGCATCGCCCAGGGCAAAGCCGACACTGACGATCACATTGAAGCCCCCTTGAATAAACTGATCAATGTTGTCGGCATAATCGGATGGGTCTTGCGTCTCGATATAGCGATAGTCTACCCCTTCCGTCAATCCCAACTGCTGGCCCGCCTGCACTACACCTTCCCAGGCGGATTGGTTGAAGCTGCGATCATTGACGCGGCCGACATCTGTTACCAGGCCGATCCGGATCGGCGCCTCTCCAGTGGCTGCATCTGCTGCGGTCGGTGCAGCGGCAGGGGCTCCATCTGTCGGCGCCACGGGCACAGTACAGCCCGCCAGTATGACGAGCACGAGCAATGCCGCAAATAGAGTGAGCGGTCGTTTCAACATAACGTGGATTCTCCTTGAGTCTTCTTTGAGATTCTCCTTGAAAGCCCGAATGTTGACGCAAGTGAAGAAACAGTGGTGTAATGGTGGTGTAGTCGCTCAGATGAGATCGAGCCGTTCAGAATAGCTACATCAAATCGGTGCAACCATCCGATTTTCATTATACTCGACCCAGAGTATACAAGCAAAGCCTCGTGGACATGGTGGGTCATTCGCTGCACAGGACAGGCAAGTCGACGACCTGTGGTTCCACGGTTGCCAACGAGGATTTAGCAAAGGAATTCACGCGGCCAATGGAGGGTATGCCACTTGTAGGTGTCGATGTAGGCGGCACCTTTACCGATTTTGTGGTGCTGGCCGATGGCCAGATCAAAGTACACAAGGTATCCACTACCCCTGCCGACCAGAGCCAGGCGATCCTGGAGGGGTTGCGGGTTCTAGGCGTCGAACAGGCCGAAATCGTCCACGGTATGACGGTCGCCACCAATGCGTTGCTCGAGCGCCGTGGCGCCAAGTGCGCGTTGGTGACTACCAAAGGTTTTGGCGATATTCTGTTGATTGGGCGCCAGAACCGTCCCCACCTCTACCGGCTGAGCCAGCAGCGCCCGCCGCCTCTCGTAGTGGACGAATTGCGGCTGGAGGTAGCTGAACGGCTCGACCACACCGGCGCTGTCTTACACCCATTGGACAAGGCAGCGCTCCTTCAGATGGCGGAACAGCTCCGACAAGCTGGGGTCGAAAGCGTTGCGATTGTCTTTCTCTACTCGTTTCGCAATCCGGCCCATGAACGGGACGCGGCAGCGCTGCTGCATAGCCGGCTCCCCGACCTGCCTATTTCGCTCAGCAGCGAGATCCTCCCCGAGTACCGTGAATATGAGCGCACCACCACCACGGTGATCAACGCCTACGTCCAACCACTGGTGGCCCGCTATCTGGAACGGCTGGAACGTTCGCTGGCGCCAAGAGACGATAATCCTCCCCTACCGTCCGCTGGCCAAAATTCATGGTCTAAGGTCCGCATCATGCAATCCAACGGCGGTGCCATCGGTCTGCGCCAGGCGGCTGAACAGGCCGCGCGCCTGGTGTTGAGCGGCCCAGCCGGCGGGGTCGTCGGCGCATTTGCCATTGCAGAACACGGGGCCCAGTTAACGCCAAGTACTCCGCACTCTGCACTCCGCACTCCGAATGTGATCACCTTGGATATGGGTGGCACAAGCACCGATGTCGCCCTCTGTCCTGGCCAGATCCCCACTACAGCGGAGAGCATGGTGGACGGTCTGCCCCTGCGGTTGCCGATCATCGATATCCACACTGTGGGCGCCGGCGGCGGCAGCATCGCCTGTGTGGATGCAGGGGGTGGATTGCGCGTCGGCCCGCGCAGCGCCGGCGCCGCGCCAGGCCCCGTCTGCTATGGGCGCGGCGGTATAGAGCCAACCGTGACCGACGCCAATCTCGTCTTGGGGCGGCTCGACCCGGCAGGCTTTCTCGGTGGCCGCGGTGATGTGACGCTGGATGTTGCTGCGGCGTATCAGGCGCTGGAAGATCTGGGGCGCCGGCTTGATCTGGACGCGGAAGCGGCTGCTCTAGGGGTTGTGCGCGTCGTCAACGCCACCATGGAGCGGGCGTTGCGTCGCGTATCCGTGGAGCGAGGTCACGACCCGCGCTACTTTACGCTCCTGCCCTTTGGTGGCGCCGGCCCGCTCCACGCCTGTGACCTGGCCGTGGCGCTTGGCGTTCGCCGTATCCTCGTGCCGCCTTTTCCGGGTGTGCTCAGCGCGTATGGGATGCTCGTGGCCGATGTTGTCAGCGATGCTTCGCAATCGGTGTTGCTGGATGCAGAGGCGTTGCTGGCCAACCTTGCGCCGCTCCACCAGGCGTTGGCGAGCCAGGCCGAGCGGGTACAAGCCATATTGGCGAACGAGGGGATCGCCACACCAGCCATCACGGCCGCGCTGGATATGCGTTACCGGGGACAGAGCTACGAACTCACAGTACCGATCGACCTGTCCCTCGACCAGACGGCGCTGCGCGGAGCCATCGCCGCCTTTCATCAGAGCCACGAGCAACGCTACGGCTATGCCATGCCCGAGGAGACCGTCCAGGTTGTCACCTGCCGTGTGCGGGGAAGTGGGCCAGGGGCTAATCCAACATTACCCAAACAGCCATTGGGGACGCCCGATGCCAGCGAAGCGCGTCTGCTCGACAAACCAGTTTGGTTTGATCACTCCGCCCCTACGCCGACGGCCTGTTACGAACGCGCACGCCTGCGCGCCGGCCACCGCTTCAACGGCCCTGCCATCGTCTTCCAGTTCGACGCCACAACCGTGGTCCTACCAGGGTGGGAGGCCCAGGTGGATGAGTATGGGAATCTCTGGCTTCAACAAACCAGTACGGTGTTCAGTCCTCAGGGTTGAGCGCTTGTAGTGCAAGCAACATATATTCGATTCGTTCCACGCCAGACTCAGCGAGCCCGGCGGCACAGGCGCGCAGGATGATCGCGATGTGCTGTTTCATGCGCTCCAGCGGCAGCAGCGTGAGCAATTTTTGAAACTCGGCAGCGCCGCTTGCAACGTCTTCACGCGCCAGGGCGTCGATCGAAGCATCCAGCGCCAGCAAGAGTGCGGGGTTCTGGGGCGCACGTTTTGCCAGCGTGCGGCGGTGTGATGCCAGCGCCTGGGCGAGCGCTGTACCCGGCTGTTCCCGCACTGCACGCGTCAGGTAGATAAAGCCGTCTTCCTGGCCGGCCATGCGTGCGACAGCAAGGGCTAATTCCATACGTGTACTCTCATCATCAGCCGCTGCCAGCAGACGCAGCACCTGGTCAAGACCGCGCGTGGTCCCCAATTTGCCCAGCGCCGAAGCGTATGCGATTTGAAGGCCATAGTCCGGCTCGACCGGCAGCCGTTTGAGCAACAGGGGGATGATCCCCTGATCGCCCAAAGTCGCCAACGAACGTACGCAATGTGACTGGATCGAGCGGTAGGGGGAATTCAGGCCCGTGCGTAACGCCCCGATAGCAGCCGGGTCACCGATGCGCCCCAGCGCCCAGGCTGCGATCACGCTCAACGCTGGCGATTTGCCCTCAAGCACCCGGATCAATGCCGCCGTTAGCCGTGGGTCAGCGGGCATGCGCGAGGTGGCGATGATTGCCTCATAGCGAACGTTGAAGCGCGGGTCGCGCAAGGCATCGAGCAGCTCATCTACCGCGAGCAGGCTGTGCGCCTGGCCCAATCGTTCGGTTGTAAAGACAGCGTCGCGTTCACCGCGGGCGCGCTGATAGCGGACAATCGACTCGATGGCGCGCAGCGGGTTGCCATGAAAGAAGAGTCCGGCAAACTGGCCCACGCTGACCCGGTTGTCGGCGCGCACGTTGCGGAAGAGAAAAATTGCGATGCTCCCCAACAAAAAGGCCCCGGCCATCAATACACTGTATGGATCAAGTGTAAAGGCGCCGACCGCTCCCCGCACCCCGGCAACCAGATCGAGCACTCTGCCGCCGAGCAGCTGGCTTGTTCCCGTAATCAGACCAGCCCAGGCGTAGTAGAGCGCCATATACTCCATACTCTGTACCGCCGGCACCACGCTGACAAAGAGCAGCCGCGCCGACCCAATGGCCCAACCCATGTCGGCGAACCCATGCAATACCGCAATGCCCAGCGCGGCATAGAGGCTCCACTCGCTGTTGCGCGGCATGACAAACCAGAGCACGGGCAGCAGCAGGCGCAATACGAGCCCACTCATCATCACCGGCTTGCTGCCGTAGCGGTCCGCAGCCCAGCCCCATAGGTAGCCAGCTATCAACCCGCCCACCAGGTTGCCGTTGGTCAGCACCACCACCTGGCCCTCGCTCAGACCCACTTGTTCGCGCATGTAAAGGGGGAGAAACGAGAGCAGCGGCACAAAGCCGACGATGATCAGGCTGATCCCCGCCATATAGCGGACAAAATTCGTATCGCGTAGCGCCAGGAACATCTTGCTCAGGTCCGCACGGGTGGTCTGCCGCGGCGCCCCGCCCGGCACCTGGGCATAGGAGAAGACGGAAACAAAGCCAAAGAGCACGCCCACGCCGATCAGCAACATAAACCCGGTCAAGCCAACGATGCGTTCGATGACAAAGCTGGCCGTCATCACCGTTAGAAAGGCTGCGATGGTGGTGAACAGATTGCTGGTCGCATAGTATTTGCCCCGCACACTGTCGGGAATGTACTCTTGTACCCAGGGGAAGGCAGCTGTGTCGGCCACGGCTTTTGTCAACGCAAACCCTGCGGTGATCGCCGCCACAAAGATCAAGGCCGCACCGGGGCCGAAAGTGGCGATCACCCAGGGTGTGAGCAACAAACCGGCGCTAATAACTTTGCGAACGCCAAAATAGGTGACAAAGGTGCGTTTGAAGCCAAACCGGGCTGTCGCCGGTGCGATAAAGAGTGCGATCAGCCCGCAGAAAGGAATCAACGACAAGAGCGACCCGATCTGCGTCTTGTTGAGACCTAGTTCATCCAAAAAAAGGACAAAGACCGACCCAAAAAAGACGAGTTGGGCAAAGATCGTATTCCCGGTATCCCCGGCAATACTCCACGGCAGTCCACGTAGCTTTTCAACGGTAGTAGGTGCTTTGATTTCTGTTGCGGCCACCGGAATGCTCCAAGCTCGTCAATCTCGATTGGTACCTATCTTAGCCTGGGGCTTATAGAGATTGAGAGACTGAACATTCAATCTCTCAATCTCCTCAAATCTCTTGTTGGTGTGTCACCACATGGACTTGAGCCGATTGAATTGCTATGTCGCCTGGGCCGCCTGTACGATCAACGAACTCGCCAACTCAGGCGGGATGCGCCCGGTATCGATCAGTAGATGGTAATGCTTGGGGTTCTTCCAGTCGGCGTTATTGAAGAAGTGGCGAAACCAGTTGCGCCGCTGTTCATCAGCGGCCCGAACGATGCGCTGGGCGGCCTCGCTCGTGGGCAGATTGCGGCGCTGTTGGATGCGTACAGCGCGCACAGCCAGCGGCGCGTACAAGTGTATGTGCAATGCACCGGGGTGGTCCTTGAGGACGAGTTGCGCACCGTGCCCCACAAAGACGACATTACCCTCCGCCGCCAGCAACTTAAACGCTTCGGACAGATGTTGGACAAAATACGCCTCGGTCAAAACACGGCCATCGCTCCGCCGGACGGACCAGAAAGCGCGCATCTCGTCGCTCACGCCCATGGGTCGGGCCAACAGCTTTTCTTCCGCCTCGGCGATCACCTCCACCGGCACACCGGCCTGCCGCGCCATTTCGGCCAGCACCTCCTTGTCGACACAATGAGTGGCGAAGTGCTGCGCCACCATTTCGGCGACCCGCGTCCCCTCAGAACCTAACTCGCGCGAAATTGTGATCACGGACATGGCTCCCTCCTTTTGGTTGCAGACAGAGACATCCGGGCAGAGGCCACACTGCACCCGCCAGATTCATTATAACATAACTCGTAATGGGCAAGGAGAAAAAAGGGATAGGTCAGCCCTCGGCCCGCAACCGGGGGTTGCTCACTTCGTCAAACCCGAGGTGGATGAGATAGAGCGCCAGGAAGAGGAGCATGAGCGTCAACACCGGCGTCATCCACCACCACCAGAGATTCTGCAAGATAGCGCCGTAGGTCAACGCCCAGTAGATCATCATGCCCAGTGTCATCTCGCGCTGGGGCCCCAACCCCAGGATCGAGAGACCCGACTCAGCCAGAATAGCAGCGATAAAGGCATTGACAAAATTGGCGCCCAACCACTGGATCATGTGCGGCATGAGTTCGCGCCCGATGATCTCCAGGCCACCCATACCCGACATGCGCGCCACTTCGACAAAGCCGCGCTCTTTAAGGCTGAGCACCTGCGCCCGTACCTGGCGCGCCGGCCAAGCCCAGGCAAAGGCACCGATGATCAACGCCATAGTCTGCACACTGACACCGCGCACCAGTGCGGCAATGAGGATCAGAAAGAGCAAAGAAGGCACCGAAAGGAAGACATCGATCAAGATACGCAGAAGTGAATCCACAACTCCGCCAAAGTAACCGGCGGCAAAACCGATGAGCGCGCCCAACAACGTACCCAATGTCGCCGCAATTAGCCCCACCTGAATCGACTTGGGGATCGCCTCCAGCAATTGAACGGTGATGCTCCGTCCCAACGAGTCGCTGCCCAACCAGGCATCCGGCCCGGGCGGCTGGCGCGGCACAAAGCTGCCCGTGGCGCGTAAGGACGGGTCTACCAACAGCCCGCCGACAAGCGCCACTACCAGCAAGACCAAGAAGACGCCCATACCGAACGAAAATTTGCGATTGTGGAGCAACTGCGCCACAAAACCTTGTGGGGCCGCGACCGCCTGCGGCGCACTCTCCTGAATTGGCATTACCGCCATAAGTGGATTCCCAGTGTCAGCCCGCGCTCTGGTAGCGAATACGCGGGTCGATAAATGGATACGTCACGTCGATGATAAAGTTGGCGACCGCCACCGCTACGATAATCAGCAAGACGCCACCCTGGATCGTGGGAAAGTCCAGACTCTTGATCGCATTGAAGATCAGCCAGCCGATGCCAGGGTAGGCAAAGATGACCTCGGTGACCAGCGCGCCGCCCACAATGTGCCCAATGGAGATAGCCAGGCCCGTGAGTTGCGGCAATAGTGCATTGCGAAAGGCGTAGCCCCAGAGGATCCGCCGTTCCCTGAGCCCCATGGCCTCGGCATTGATGATGTAGTCTTCACCCTTGAGACCGGTGATCAGGCTGCGCATACTCAGGAACCACCACCCCAGTGAAACAAGGACGATGCTCAGCGCCGGCAGCATAGCGTGGCGGATGACATCCCCGATAAAGGTCAGATTCCAGCCGGGTATGGCGCCCAGCGAGTACGCCCCTGATAGGGGAAAAATGCGCCAATACGCAGCAAAGGCGAAGATCAGGAGGATCGCCAGAATGTAATAAGGCGTGGTATAAAAAACGAGCGCCACCGGCACCAACGCCCGCGACCACCATGATCTGTTCCCTTGCCACCCGGCCACTGCGCCAATGATCGAGCCGAGCACCCAACTGATCAGCGTGGTCACGGTCAGCAGCCCAATCGTCCAGGGCAGCGCCGCACGCAGCAGGTCGATCACCTCGGACGGAAAGGTGCTGATGGAATAGCCCAGGTTGCCGCGCATCAATTCACGCAGAAAGCTGAGATATTGCTCCCACAGCGGCAGGTCGAGGCCAAAGCGGCGCCGATAATCCTCGACCAGTTGCGGCGCCCCTGCTCGCCCGCCAACCGAAGCCAGGTTGAGGAAGATGGCCCCCAACGGGTCACCCGGCACCAACCGTGGCACAAAAAAGACGACGGTGATCGAAATATAGATCGTGACCAGCAACAGCAAAAAACGTGCACCAAGATAGCGAAGATAGGTGAGCATCGTGGTTATCAACTTGGAATACGGAATACGGGATGCAGGATGCGGCGACTGCTATATCCCGCATCCCGTATCCTGTATCCCACCTTTAGACTACTGCTGCGCCGCCATGGTCGAGCGGATACCGCCTACCCACTCGCCCGTCTCAGGGTCCGGGTAGCCGTTGATCACCAGGTTGAAGGTGGCCCACCAGCTCACCGGCATGTTCCACGGATCTTCGGCGTTGGGCCATCCGGTCCAGTAGGTCTCGTTGAAGGGCACCAGCGCCGGCGCCTGCACCAGCGGGACCACCGGCATGTCGCGCAAGAGAATCTCGACAGCCTCCCGATAGAGCTCGATGTTTCGTTCGTCATCGGGCGGGAGCTGCGCCATCTCATCGACGATGGCGTCAAACTCGGCGTTCTGATAGCGGAACGAATTGCGCTCGAACCAGGGGGCCGGCTCGCCCAACGGCACATAGAACTTGCTGTGGAAGAGTTCCAGGTTGTCGTAGATGTAGCCGGGGCAAAAGGCCTGCTGTGCAAGCGTAAACTGACCGCGCAGACGCGCATCCGACTGCACGCCGCCCGACAGCGGCTGAAGCTCCACTTCAAAGCCGGCAGCGTCCAGTTGGTCAGCAATGACCGCAGCATTCTTCATATCTTCGTTGGAGTCCGAATTGACCAGGAAACTGATGTCGAGCGTTTGGCCATCAGAACCGGCCCACTTGCCAGCTGCATTGCGGCTATAGCCCTGGCTAGTAAGGATCTCTTCGGCGCGGGCCAGATCAAACTGATCTGCCGGGTACTCTGCGCGCAGGTCCTCTACCGCATCAAAGTACGGCTGGAGGCCGTCATAGAACGGCCAGACACCCCAGCTTGGCACCGTCGTGCCCTCATAGGCCAGGTTGATCACCGCCTCACGGTCGATGGAGTAGGAGAGCGCCCAACGCATCTCAGGGTTATCCCACGGTGGAGTGGCGTTCTGCACCATCAATGCACGCGGGCAGGGGTCGAGCCAGGCATAGGGCGCGTCTTCGGACCAGGCATGCACCATCGGGTTGCGCCGGGCCACCTCCTGGAACGAACCCAACGACAGGATGCCGATGTTGGGGCTATCCAGATCATTGGCCGAGAGCGCCAACGCCACATTGGTTTCTGGCCCCAGGTGTTGGAAATTGATCGTCCTAGGTTCGGGCAGCCGACCAAAGACCTCGTTGCCCCACCAGTCATCGTTGCGCTCATAGGTCATAGCCGTCTCGGTGGCGTTGGCCAACGTATACGGCCCGGTGCCGATGGGCGGGGAATTTCTAAAGGTCAGCGGGTCCTGACCCTCCCAGATATGCTGGGGCAGGATGGTGATGCCGCCCCAGATGCCCACGGCCGGGAACGCCTCGCGGTTCAGGTGGATGCGCGGGTTGGCTTCGGGCAGGTTGAACTGTACCGTCAGCGGGTCGATCGCCTCAACCGACTCGATAGCCTCCGATGCTTCGGCCGCCCAAACCATACCGGGGTTGACCATCAGCAGATCGTAGGTAAAGACCACATCATCGGCGGTGAAGGGTTCGCCGTCGCTCCACCGGATGCCGTCGCGCAGGTGGACGGTGATGCTGGTGAAGTCATCATTATACTCGTAACTTTCGGCCAGCCAGGGGACATATTCGCCGGTTTGCAGGTTCTGGTAGAAGAAGTACTCGTACACGACCTGGTGCAGGCCAGTGTCGGAGCGGCTGACGCCCGGCGCATAGAGGTTGAGATTTCCTGGGTCGGCAATGCGACCGCCAATCGCAATGTTAAGGCTCTGGGTGCGCGCCAGATCAGTCGGCACCACAGCACCGGGAGCCCCTGGCATGGGTGCGCAGGCGGTGGCCGTCAGCAAAACCAATACCAGTACGGTACAGACAAAATAGCCCCAGTGTTTCTTGGTAAACATCGTTGTTTCTCCTTTCGGTCATTCTTGCGTAGTCATCCGCAGACGGAATGAACTAGATGCAACCAGGGCCAAACGTGTTGAACGATTTTTCACCTCCTTTCATCCTAAGGCTTTCATCCTAAGGATTGTACGGTTTGTCACACTCAGTAGACCGCAATGCTCTCGGAGTTGCCTCAAAACTGCGGGCTGGAGACTGCGGACTCCTGTGACTATCTTGCCCGTGATGAGCACTTGATGACTGTACTGATCATTACTGGATGGCCGGCGCCGTTGGCTCACGGGTCGGTACAGCTTCCACCGTTGCGCCATTGGGCGTCAACAACTCATCCATCTCTTCCCACGGGACCACCGGCCGGTCCATCTGCAGATAACAGGTGGCGGCGCGGCGCCCATCGCTTTGATAGAGCGGGGGCGCCTTCTGGAGACAGGGTTCAAACGCATGAGGGCAGCGCGGCGCAAACTTGCAGCCGACTCCGGGTGTTGCCATCGCCCCGATGGGTGATGGTTCCGGCTCATCGCTCCACTGGCGGGTCGGGTCTGGCAGCGGGATCGAACTGACCAACAACTGTGTATACGGGTGCCGCGGCTGTTTGACCACCAATTCCACATCGCCCGCCTCGGCCACCGTGCCGTTATAGAGCACAACCAGATTCTGGCTGATCTGGTAGGCGGTGGTCAGATCATGGGTGATGTAAATGAGCGAAATGCCGAATTCGTCGTGTAATTGGCGCAACGTATCGAGCACAGTCGCACGCAGCGAGGCGTCGATCATGGAGACCGGTTCGTCGGCAATGATAACCTTCGGTCTGAGCAAGAGCGCCCGCGCCACCATCAGCCGCTGGCGTTGACCGCCGCTCAACTGGTGCGGATAGCGGCCCAACGTTTCGGCCGGTCGCAGGCCAACCGTCTGTAACGTCTGCTCCATGAGCGCCCGCGCTTCGGCAGGGGAGGATGCCAGGCGAAATTTGGCAATGGGCACTTCGAGCACATGGTCGACCTTGTAAAACGAGTTGTAGGTGCCAAACGGGTCTTGGAAGACCACCTGTACCTCGCGCCGAAAACGGTGGCGCTCCTCGCGATTGAGCGTGCGCAGATCTTTGCCGCGGTACAGGACGGCGCCGGATGTGGGTGTCTCCAGACCTAGTAACAGGCGAGCCATCGTGCTCTTGCCGCTGCCGCTCTCACCGACAATACCGGTGATCGACGGGCGGTCGGTGTCCAGCGAGAGCGAAAAATCCTCCAGTGCAACCGTAGTCGTTCGTTGCACCAACCCGCTGGTAAAGATTTTGGTGACGCGAACTGCCTCGACCAGTACCGTCATGCCGGCACCTCGCGCGGCTCTGCAACCGTCTCTTCATCGAGCAGGTGGCACGCGGCCCGGTGTCCGGGCCAGGGTGATTGGAGGAGCGGTTCTTCATGTCTGCACCGCTCCATCACATACGGGCAGCGGGGATGAAACACACAGCCGGGCGGCAGGTCCAGCAGCGATGGCGTGGCGCCCGACTCGCGGCGAAAAGCTGTCTTGGCGTCGAGCGTGGGCAGGCTCTCCATCAGCAACTGCGTGTAAGGATGCTGGGGTCGGGAAAAGATGTCATGCACAGCCCCTTCTTCCACCAGTTTGCCCGCGTACATCACCCCCATTTGGTCGGCAAACTGCGCCATCAGACCCATATCGTGGCCGATGAGGATCACCGCCGCGCCCAACTCCTCTTGTACTTTGCGCAGGGTCTGCATGACCCTACGTTGCACCACCACATCGAGCGCGCTGGTCGGTTCGTCAGCGATGATCACCTTGGGTTGGAGGCTGATGGCAATGGCAATACAGACGCGCTGCTTCATACCACCACTCAATTGGTGCGGATAGAGGTCGGCCACTCCTGGCCGCAGCCCCACACGCCGGAGCAGATCGGCGACCCGTTCTCGCAACTGTGCCTGGGTCAATTGCACATCGTGGTTGCGGAAAGCATCCTCTATCATCGTACGGATGGGGACGACTGGGTTGAGCGAGTTCATGGCGCCCTGGCTCACCAGCGCGATCTCGGCCAGCCGCACACGGCGCATCTCCTCATCCGAATGCTGGAGCAAGTCCACGCCATCGAGCAGAATCTCGCCTCCGACGATACGGCCCGGTGGCCGGATCAACCGCATGATCGAGAGCGCAATGGTCGATTTCCCCGACCCCGACTCGCCAATAAGCCCAAAGCGCTGGCCAGGAAGCAACGCAAAGCTCACACCATCTACGGCCTTAACCGGGCCGCGTGGCGTCATAAAGTGTGTTTGTAAATTGCGAACTTCGAGAACTGGTTTCATGATTGGGACACGCAATGTCGCGTATCGATATGGGGCGGATCAGAATAGAGGCCGCCAGTTGGTACTTTGACAATAATCCTGATCATTGTACCGGCCTACATTGGGTCTGTCAAGCAATATTTTATGAACAAATAGTTAACCGTTGATTAAAAATTGAAAACACACAGAACAAGCAACGGGTAAGCTGCTTCAACAGTATCATCGAATCGACCGGAATGCACTGACCATCTGGCGGGTCACAGATAGGACAGATGGCGGGTGTCGAACTGGCCAGATGACCAGAGGGCGCTCGCTCGCGCCCTCTAGGTTTTGTCGGTATGGGATCTTGTACAGAAAAATATGAGCTTTTTCTCTAGTGAACCGCTGCTGGCAAAAGGCTCGTTTCGGGCAAGCGGCCAACAGCACCTAACACGTAGGGCTAAAACCTGTCATGCCTGTTCGACCACCTTGCGCAATGCATCACCGTTTTCTTTCCACCACTGGAAAAGGATCGAGATATCGGTCCCGATACAGAAATGGCGGACACCCAGATCCAGATAGTATCTGGCCTCGTCAGGCGAACCGATCTCGGCGCGGGGCTGGACGCCCATGCGCAGCGCGGTTTCGATCACGCGCTTCTCGGTGGCTTTGATCTCCGGGTCGCGGCGCTGGCCGGCTTTGCCGATGCTCATACTGTAATCGGCGCCACCCCATTGGATCATGTCCAGACCAGGAAGAGCGAGGATCTCTTCGAGTTGCTCGACTGCGCCCTTCTTTTCGATCATCAGCATGACGACCACATCACGCAGCGCCTGGACATATTCTGGACCGCCGCCGTACCCCATGTAGGCAAAACGGCGCGTTCCGACCCCATAGGTTCCGCGATCTTCGGGCGTGTCTGGCTTGGCCGAAAGGATACAGTCACGCGCTTCGGCAACATTGTGGCAATCGGCAAAGAGCACGCTACCAAAGCCCGACCCGATGGCGCGCTGGGCAACGAAACGATGGGTATCATAATCGACCTTGATCATCATGCCCAGGTCATACAGTTCGGCGGCGCGGCAGAGGTTGTCGAGGTCATGCAGGTCGTACGGGCCATATTCGGCCACAAACTCGACATAGTCATACAGACCCGTGTGGCCAATGGCCTCGATAATCGACGGCCAGGTGGTATGGATGTGGGTGGAGATGCTGGGTTTGCCCTCCTGGAGCAAGCGACGCAGCTTGTTGGGGCGCATGAGAGTTTCTCCTTTGTGGTGGCGTATTTCGGGCTGGTAGCTGGATATACCTGCTATTTTGCCTGAAATGTTGCGGATTGGCAAAGGGCTGGGCGATGATGGGGTATGTCCAGAACCGGGTAGGTGAGGCAAGACGGCATCTTGCCCAGCTCTGGCCGAGCTTGACCTTGGGTATTGACAGTTGGTCGCTCCCTGTAGTATGCTTCCAACCAAGCGGAACGCCGCTGTAGATCGCGGATACAAAATCAATCAATATTGGGTAGGAATTGGGTAGGAGGTACGCAGGTAGGAGCGCCGCCATCCTGGCGGCAGCCGGCAAGCGGAAGCCCTCCGGGCGCAGCGCTTCCGGGCAACTACGTACCTCCTCATTGGGTATCTCTATCGAGCGAAAACCGTTGCCCTTGTCTGCACTGGAGGAGATAGGTACGCTCATCATTTCTGACTCACAGGACAATACACTCGATTGTGGGGCGGCTGATCCGGCCAGATGGTCACGCTCCCTAACAAGACGACAAGGCTGCATCGCCATCAGAGCAATAGGTAGGCTGGCCAGAGGTCAGCCTTTTTTTGTGGCGGATCGATTGACGATGAGAGATCCCAGCGGAGCTATCGCGACCCGCGAAGAGTATCGCAAGCTACCGGCCGTTGCAACGCTGCTCCAAGAGCCGGCCATCTCTTCGCTGGCTCACTATTATGGAGAGGCGCAGGTGACGGATGCCCTGCGTGCGGTGTTGGACACAGCCCGCCAGCAGATCGCTCAGGGTGGCACAGCGCCACCACCCGCAGCGTGGCCCACTTTGGTCGAAACCGCGCTGTTGCAGACAAACCGGCCCACCTTGCGCCCGGTGATCAACGCCACTGGTGTGATCATCCACACGAATTTGGGCCGGGCGCCGCTCAGCCACGCAGCGCTGGCAGCCGTGAAAGAGACTGGATACGGCTATAGTAATTTAGAATATGACCTGGACGCAGGATCACGCGGCAGCCGCTATGAACACTCCCGCGTAATCCTGCGCACCCTCACTGGCGCCGAGGATGCTGTCGTCGTCAACAACAACGCTGCCGCCATCTTTCTGGCATTGAGCACCCTTTGCCAGGGCCGCCCGGTGCTCATCAGCCGCGGCCAACTGGTGGAGATCGGCGGTGGCTTTCGTATCCCCGACGTGTTGCGCCAAAGTGGAGCGCAGTTGGTTGAAGTGGGGACGACAAACCGCACCCATCTGCGCGACTATGCCGATGCGATCACGGCTGAGACTGCAGCAATCATGCGTGTCCATAGCAGCAACTTCAAACAGATCGGCTTTGTCACCATGCCCGGCCTGGCGGAGCTGGCCGAACTGGTTCGCAGCCATAACGCCGACCGGGCAGGGCAGCCTCTTCTGTTGATCGATGACCTGGGCAGCGGCTCGCTCCTCGACACGAGTGTCTATGGCCTGGCGCCCGAACCGCTGGTGCAGGAGAGTCTTGCCGCTGGCGCCGATATCGTAACCTTTAGTGGCGACAAGTTGCTCGGTGGGCCGCAGGCCGGTTTGATTCTGGGGCGCAAGGCCGTGGTCGAGCCGATCCGCCGGCACCCCCTGGCTCGCGCCTTGCGGGTGGATAAAATGACCCTGGCCGCTCTCGATGCCACTTTACGAAGCTACCTGCGGGGCCGCGCAACGAAGGAGATTCCGGTCTGGCAGATGATCAGCACGCCCCTGGCGACGCTACGCGAGCGGGTGCTGGACTGGCAACAACGGATCGCGGCGCGTGGGATCACCAGCCAGATACAGGAAGGCGAAAGCGCAGTCGGCGGTGGGAGCCTGCCTGGTGAGACGTTACCCACCGTGACGCTTGCCGTCGCACACCCGCAGCCCGTTGCCGTGGCCGCCCGGCTGCGCCGTGCCTCCACACCCGTCATCTGCCGCATCCAGCGCGACACATTACATTTTGACCCGCGCACGGTGCTGCCCGAACAGGATGAGCTGTTGGTCACCATAATCGGCTCCGTGTTGCCGGCAGATGAGCACTTGTGCAATCCGTAGCCTGTATCCCGTGTCCCGTTCCAATGTCCAATGACCACACCTCTGTACCTTAAACTGGGCGGCTCGCTGCTCACGGATAAACGCCAACCCGAAACGACCCGACCCGCGGTCATCAAACGATTGGCGCAGGAGATCGCCGCGGTACGGCGCGAGGCGCCCGATCTACCGTTGGTAATAGGACATGGCTCGGGCAGCTTTGGCCATCTCTTTGGCCGGCGCTACGGCACCCGCCAGGGCGTTCATACGACGGAAGAATGGTATGGCTTTGCCGCAACCGCCGATGCTGCCGCTCGCTTGAACCGGATTATCACCGCGGCGCTGCTGGCCGCCGGTGCAGCGGCCTGGAGCATCCAGCCCAGCGTTGCGTTGCGCTGTGTCGATGGTCAGGTTGTGGCCGGCCCGCTGGATGCGGTAAAGGCAGCGCTGGCAGCCGGCCTGACGCCGGTTGTGTACGGTGATGTGGCACTGGACGATATACGGGGCGGCACCATTGCCAGCACTGAAGAAATTTTCGAGTGGCTGGCCCAACATCTGCCGCCCCAACGGCTCGTACTGGCAGGCGAAGTGGATGGGGTTTTTACTGCCGACCCCAATCAGGAGCCGGCTGCACAACGCATCCCCGTGATCACTCCGGCTACCTTTGCGACCGTGCAGGCAGCGCTAGGCGGGAGCCACGGCATGGATGTCACCGGCGGGATGGCGGCGAAGGTGGAACAGGCATTGCGGTTGGTGCGTACTTATCCTGCGCTGGATGTGATCATCTGTAGCGGCCTGGAGCCCGGCCATGTGCGCCGTGCGCTGCTTGAACCGCCGGGCGCTATCGGCACGCATCTCTGTGCCGCATGATAATCTGGAAGCCAGGTCCCATCACATGATGTGGCTGTTTGGCTATACTGGTTGTAATCAAGTTCTGTTCATGTCGCGCCAGAAGCGAGGCTTTTCCCTGGTGAACCGCTGTGGACAGGCCAACAAAAGCCTTGCTTTCCGGGTTCACGCTCTTCACTTTAAGAGGATTGCGTTTATAATAGTAGAACGGTACACTGCCTGACATCAGCCCAGAAATTTGGACGGGGCCAGTAGGGCAGTTGCGAAAGGGTGTTCTTATGCTGGTTACTGTGATTTCGTTTGTCATCGTCCTGGGTGTACTTGTCTTCTTTCATGAATTGGGGCACTACTGGGTAGCCCGGCGCAATGGCATCGTGGTAGAGGAGTTTGGCCTGGGGTATCCACCTCGCTTGGTCAAATTATTTCGCTATGATGGCACCGACTTTACCATCAATTTGATCCCTTTTGGTGGTTTTGCTCGCATGAAGGGAGAGGATGCCGCCGATGTATCGCCTGGCTCGTTCAACGGCGCCTCGCGCGGGGCGCGCGCCGCTACGCTGATCGCCGGGCCGGCCATGAACGCCCTGTTGGCGGTGGTGCTCTTTGCCTTTAGCTTTATGGCCGGTTTTCCGGCAGTGGCGGCCTATCCACAGATCATTGCCGTAGAGCCGAACTCGATAGCGGCGCAGGCCGGCCTCCAGCCAGGGGATGTGGTGCTGGCCAAGGGCGACCAGCCCGCCTTTGTTAGCGCCGTACCCGATTTTCGCTACAGTGTCTGGCAGCAAAACGAAAGCGTAAGCACAGATGCGCCGGTTACCGTAACCTACAGCCGTGGACAACAGATCCAGCAGACGGCACTGCCCACCGCACGCGCGGCCGATGAGTTGTTGCGTACAGTAGATTACCGGCCCGTGCTCGAGACGCAAATTCTCGCCACCGCTCCGGCGAGTCCGGCAGAACAGGCGGGCCTGCAAGCCGGCGACCTTGTCTACAGCATCAACGGCGATGTGATCACCTTTGACTATCCGCTCAACAATGCAGTGCGCCAGCATCTGGGCCAGGAAGTCACACTGACCATCTTGCGCGATGGGCAATGGTTGGATGTCACCCTGACGCCGCGGGTCGATCCCCCGCCGGGTGAAGGCGCACTTGGGGTGCAGATCGGGCCGATCACGCAACTGGCAACGCTACCGCTGCTCCAATCGCTCTGGCAGGGTGTTTTGAGCACGCTGCAATATATCGTGCTGGTCTTACAATTGCCGGTCATGTTGATCATGGGGCAGTTGGCGCCGGGCGATGCACAACTCTCTGGGCCAGTCGGGATTGCCGAAATGGTGGGCGGCGCTGTCTCGGCGACGATCGATACGGGGCTCTGGTTTCCCATCTGGCGTCTTTCGGCTGTGTTGAGCGCAGCGCTGGCCATTACCAATCTGCTGCCGCTGCCGGCCCTGGATGGCGGGCGGCTGCTCTTTATCCTGATCGAAACCTTGCGCGGTCGCCGGATCAACCCGGAACGCGAGGGGTTGGTGCATATGGTTGGTTTTATGCTGTTGCTGGGGCTGCTCGTCTTGATCACTATCCAGGACATTACCACTGAGCAGACCAGTATCGACTGGCGCAGCCTGCTGGGGCAATAGTGGAGCACCAGTTCGTAGCGGCGGTTTCCATACCGCGTGATCCTGACCGCGTGATCCTGCAATGTATGGAAACCGCCGCCACAACGTGAAATTCGTGATTCTGGCGGATTTTCTTTTCTTGGCCTGGCAGGTGTTGTTTTGGATACCCACGGGTGTGATGCTCGGAAACTAGCGAGCAACGTATCAATGAAAACAGAAACAAAAGCTCATGGCGAACCCGATGCAAGAGCGGACTGACGCGCCAGACAGCGGTCAAAGCGCCGCACCGGTGCGGCCAACGGCAGCGACAGGGCAGCGACCCCGGCAGGCTGCACTCCACCGCTGCCCCAATTGTGGCGCCATCAACCGCAGCCATGCATCTATCTGCCCAGAGTGTGGCGAAAGTTTGCGCACAAAGCCACGGCAGATCCGCTGCCGCCAGTGTGGCAAACGCACCTCATCGGTTCTGGTGATCTGCCCTCATTGTGGCCGCGAACTGGTCGAAGCGCCGGCCCGTTGGGCGCTTTGGGGCATCCCCGCGCTGCTGGTGTTGCTTTTTCTGATCTTACTCGCCAGCCGCTGGAATTCCTTGCAGCCGGTGAGCTGGCTTGGGGCACAGGTAAATGCCGGTCTGGATTTGATCGGTGAACTGAGCGCCACGTTGGACCCCAACGTGACCAGCGAATCTACCCTGCCGCCTGCCGAAGAGGGTGCGCTTGCAGCAGAGGGTGAGGATGCAGGTGGCGAGACGACGCTGGTTGCGCTCGTCGAAGAACCGCCCGTCGATCCACCGGTTGAAGTGGTGGCTGCTGACCCAGTGGAGGAAGATGCCCCAGCCATTGCGGATGCTCCCCCACCTCCCCCGACCGATACGCCGACACAAGCACCAACCGCGACGGAGGCTCCGCCGACCGCCACCGAGACATCTCTGCCTACGGCGACCGCGACGGAGCTGCCCACAGCGACCGACACGCCAACGGCAGAGCCGACCGCGACGGAGCCACCGGCGACGGCAACCAGCATTGCCACCGTTGCTGCAACCACGCCTACCACCAGCGTGCTGGCCTTTCTGTTGCCAACGCTGACGCCGACCAGACGGATAACGCCGCCCACCATTGCGGCGCTAACCCAACCCGTGCGGGCGGCCAATACTCGCGCTGCGACGGCAACGGCCACCTCGCCCCCAACTGCAACCGATACACCGCAGCCGACGCCAACCGATACCCTTCTGCCAACAGCCACTGCCACGGAGACACCTCAGCCAACACCCACCCCGATCCCACTCCGAACCCATCGTATCCAGGCTGGGGACACGCTCTCGGCCATCGGCGCCCGCTACGGAGTGTCAATTGATGGCATTATGGCCGCAAATAATCTGACAGCGCAGGATGTCTACCGGCTGCGTCCCGGTGATGAGTTGGTGATCCCCAATGGCGGGGTTGCTGCTGGCGCGGCCGCGCCAGCGGCTGCGCTCCCGGCGCCGACGACACCCCCGCGCACCTATACCGTACAGGCCGGCGATACCCCCATCGCCATCGCCAACCGGATGGGTGTCACAGTGGATGCGTTGTTGGCCGCCAACAATCTAACGCTCGATGATGCCCGGCGTTTGCGCACCGGCCAGGTGCTGGTCGTACCCGGCAACAATCAGACCAGCGCCGCTGCACCGGCAGCGCCAGCCAACCCGGTGGCGCCTTCCAACGGCCAACAGGCCATTCGTCTCGAAGCGCCCAGACTGCGTAGCCCTGAAAATGGTGCACAAGTTAGCTGCAACAGCGCCAACAGCATAGCTTGGCTACCGGTCGAGTTCATGCGCGAGAGCGATCAGTTTTTGCTCCACCTCGGTTTTGTCAGCGCCATCGGCGCCGATGGCCGCGAAACGATCACCTGGGTGCTGGAACAGGTGCAGGGCGCCAACAACACGCTCTGGGCGATGGATACTGGTCTTTGCGGTCTGGCGCCGCAGCAATTTGGCCGCAAGTGGTACTGGTATGTGGAAGTGATTGATACGGCGAACGCCACCCGCGTGCGTGTGAGCGCACCCAGTGAGGTGTGGACGTTCTCTTGGAATTGAGATAGGTAGCTGGTTTTCTATGGCAAAAACAAATGGCGCTCCAGCCGGTCATGAAGATTTTCCCGAAGAGTGGCGCAGCGCTTCGGACCTTCCCGAAGAGTGGAATGAAGAAGAGTTTGGGCTGATCCAGCCGCGTTTCTCGGCGGGCGAACTGCTCGAACACCTGATCCACGACCCAGAGCCAGTGACTGGGCGTGATCTCTACGCCTTCTCTGATCTTTCGCGCAGCGATGCCGAAGTTGTGCGCCGGGAGTGGTCCGCAATCCCCACCGAACGAAGACGGACGGTTATCCAAAATCTGATCGACCTGGCCGAAAATGATCTCCACTGGCACCTGGGCCGCATCCTGCGGATCGCCCTGCAGGACAAGGATGCGGAGGTGCGGCGCAAGGCGATTGAAGGTCTATGGGAAGAGATCGAGCAAGACCTGTTGGGCCCGCTCATCGATGCCTTGCGCCGCGATGAGGATGACGGAGTACGGGCGGCAGCTGCGGCTGCCCTGGGCAACTTTGTGCTGGCCGGCGAGCTCGACGAACTCGATGCTGCACTCGCCATGCGCGCCGAACAGGCGCTGCTGGAGGTGTTGCGCAACAGCGCCGAGCCACTCCAGGTTCAGAGCCGGGCGTTGGAGAGTATCGCCTATTCGGGTGAGACGGGGGTTCGCCAGCTAATCGAAGATGCCTACTACTCACCCCATGAACCCTTGCGTGTGAGCGCGCTCGTCGCCATGGGTCGCAGCGCCGATGTCCACTGGCGCGGCTATGTACGCGCCGAGTTGCAAAGCCCCGAAGTAGCGATGCGCGCCGAGGCGGCCCGCGCCTGTGGCGAACTCGAGGCGGTTAGCGCTGTCAATGAACTGTTGCAACTTTTGATGGATGAAGCGCAGCCAGTGCGGTTGGCGGCCATCTTTGCCCTGGGTCGTATCGGCGGCAAAGATGCACGTGAGGCGTTGCGCCTGATCAGCGCCGAGGGCAACCAGGTCGAGTCGGAAGCCGCAGAGGAGGCACTCGAAGAGATGCTCTTTTTTGGCGAAGAGCGCTCTATCGCCCTCTTTGACGACGAAGATGACGACGAAGATGCAGATGGCGACATCTGGGACATCGACGACGATGATGATCTAGGCGAGTACGAAACATAGTCGATCCTGGCATGAACCTCAAGCTCAAACGATTGGTGCGCACCGCCAGTTCAGAACAATATGCGCTCTTCGACCTGGACCAGATGACAGCCGAGCGGCAGCCTATGACCATTGGCAAGCTCGACCTCCACTACACGGGCGAAGGGGTCTATGGTACGATTCTATTGTGGGACGAGGCTGCGCGGCAACTCAAACCGGCGCAACGGCGCCGCTTTCTTCATGCGCTGCTGGGTGAGATCAGCCAACCGATGGGGGTGCCCAACGAATATGTGGTGGAGTTCTTCGCACCCACGTTGGAGCACTATGAGGTTTTCCACAATGTAGCATTGGGCGAAGATGACAGAGCCGTACAAACCGACAGCGAAGACGGTGCGCCGCTGCCCGCATCTGACGCCAGGCAGGAACGTTGATCCGGCGTGCTTGCGCTTGAGAATGTCGCCTCCATCTTTGTACTGACCGTGTTGCCGGTCTATTTGGTAGCCAGCGCCGGCTACCTATTGGCTGGTCATGTAGCTATCGACGCCCGCTCGGTGGGCCGGATGCTTTTCTATCTGGCTACGCCGGCGCTGGTTTTCCGCAGCCTCTACCAGACCCAACTTGATTCAACCTTATTGCGTCACATCGTTGTCGTCGTCGTCTCGACCGCTGTGTTGACCGGTGCGTTGGGCTGGATGGCGAGCATGGGTACAGAGCGCAAGACGCGGGCAGGGCTGTTGCTTACCAGCGCCGTGAGCAACAATGGCAATATGGGCATCCCCATGGCTTACTTTGCCTTTGGTCCTCCCGGTGCGGCGCTAGCGACCGTCTATTATGTAGTAATGTCGTTTATGAGTAACACCCTCGGTCCGGTAGTAGCTTCGATTGGCCAGGCGCGTCTGGTCGATGCCCTGAAAAAGGGTTTGCGCGTGCCGGTCTTGTATGCGGCCAGCGCCGGGCTGCTGCTCGGCATCGCCGGCCTAACCGTGCCGGCGCCCTTTATGCGGGCCATTGATCTCACCGCCGATGCCGCCATTCCAGGCATGTTGATCCTGCTAGGCGTGCAACTGCGGGCGGCTCCACGAGTGCAGGCGCGCTCGCTGATCTTGCGCAGTGTGGCCGTGCGGCTGCTGGCGTCGCCGCTGATCGCTTGGCTGATCGCCCTGCTGCTGGGCCTTACCGGCATCGAACGCAACGTCCTCATTTTGCAGGCCGCCATGCCGACGGCAGTCATGGCCGGTGTGCTCGCTACCGAGTTCGACACCGCGCCCCAACTTGTCGCCACGATTATCTTTTTCTCAACCGCCGCCAGTATCGTAACGCTCTCGGTGGTGCTGTGGTTGGTGATGTAGGGAGACTCAGCGCAGGTCAACGCCTACACCTTAATCCCTGACGCTTGTTTGAACGCACCATCAACGATGCCTAGAGCCTCTCAAAAATCAGGGCGGAGAGCCACAGATAGACAGAATGCCGCAGATTACACTCGCGGTGAGGCGCCGATCCGCGCCTTTCTGCTAATCCGCGGCTCTTGACCTTTGCCGCCACTTTTGAGAAGCGCTGCAACAATGCCCTGTTTACCTTGCTATCAACGAACTGTTCATCTACAATACGATGGAAAAACATGGCGAGGACATCACTCAAATCTCTGAAAATAGGGCGAGTGATCGTTGCCGCCGATATTGGACTGGAAGAGGACAAATTTTGCCACAAGTTGCCGAGCGGACAGCAAGGCAGTTGTGGGTGGATCGATAGAGATGACCAACGAATCTGAACAGGGGCCGGAATTCTGGCAGGCGTTGTGGGAAAGCGCCCGCTTGTTGCAAGCAAACCGGCCAGATGAAGCAATCAAGTTGCTGGAGCCGCTGTACGACCAGGCACCCACTCAGGCGGATGTGGCGATCAACCTGGGGGGTGCATACATCTTGCAGCGCAAATGGAATCGGGCCGTGCGGGTGCTGAGCCGGGCGGCGGAAGCCCATCCACACAACAGTATGGTCTGGATGAACCTGGCTGCCGCGCATTTGGGCACACTGGAGACCGCGGGGCCCGAACAGCAAAGACGGGCGATCACCGCCTACGAGCAGGTGCTGGCGCTCGACCCACAAGCCCCTAACGTTCACTACCACTTGGGGCTGATCTACAAAGAGCGGGGTGAACTGGAGCAGGCCGCAGCCTATTTTCAAGCAGCGTTAGCAGTGGCGCCCCATGACCGGGATGCGCGCCGTTGGCTCAATCAGGTCATGACCGCACGCACAGTACAGGCACGGAGCAACCGTACACAATCGGCCGGTAGCGAGCCGGATGGCGAGGATGAAGGGCGCGAGCAGCCGGTGTGAGGAATTGGTACGGTACAACTGCAAGTTGGGTTGTGCCGCTTCAGCGTAAATCAAGAACATAAGTGCATCGTACACCGCGCGTGCAACGCACTGGGTAGAGCAACGCTATGTCCACAACGACACCCTCTTGGGAGACGCCAGCAACCGCCAAACTGCGGGAGAACCCCGAACGGCTGGCGTGGATGGTCATTCTCGGCAGCTTTGTCATCTTCTGCGTGCTGGCGGTGGCGATCCCGGCTGGCGTAAACTATGTGATGCGCCATGCAACCGTGAGCGAGACGGCGCGGTTGGAGCCGACTGTGGGGACGTTGCTCCTTTACACCTCGAGTGGCGGTGAGCCGATTGCTATCACCACCCCGCGCGACGACATCGGCGAGGGCAGCCGGATCGTGGCGCAGGATGATGCCGTCCAGGGGACGTTGGGTCTGGTCAGCACCGAAAATCCGGGCGCCACTGAAGTGTTGGGGAGTGTGCAGATTTACGCCAATTCGAACCTGCGCGTGGCGCGTATTCGTCGCCCTTTCTTTACCAGTAGCCCGGAACCGTATCAGGTCCGCCTGGGCGTAGAGGCGGGCCAGGTGAGTGTCTTTACCAACAGCGGTGATCGCCGGCCGTTGCGGGTCGCGGTGGAGACTCCGCACGGTGTCATCAACCTGGATGCGGGCAGCTATTGGATCATGGTCGATACCGATCACACCGATGTCACTGTACGCAACGGCGCGGCGACATTGGTGCCAGGTAAAGGTGACAGCCTGGTGGTGGGGCCCAATCTGCGGGCATCAATGGACAGCAACGGCTTGGCCCAACAGGCCGTCTCGGCGGAGCAGAATCTCATCCGCAACGGCAACTTTACCACACCGGCGCTAGAAAGCTGGCCCAGCTATGTGGTGGCCGAGGGTGTGGAGCCGGGCACGGTGCAGTTTGTAGAACGCGAAGGGCGCAATGTCGCCTATTTTATCCGCCAGGGCGAGGAGAATCTCCACAACGAAGTCGGCATCATGCAGCAGATCAACCGTGATGTCAATGTATACGATTCACTTGTCCTCCAGTTGGATGTCAATATTCTCTTCCAAAGTCTGTCGGGGGCCGGCTTTGTCAACACAGAATTCCCTGTGCGCGTGGAGATCAACTATACCGATATCTACGGCAAGGACTTGACCTGGGGCTACGGCTTCTATTATCGCGAACCCGACGGCTCTAGTCCACCCGTCCCTGACCATCTCGGTCTCAAACTCAGCCAGGCGCAGTGGCTCACCTACCGTTCGCCCGACCTCATCGATCTGCTCGAGGGGCAGGGCACCCGGCCAGCGCGCATCAACAGCATGCGCATCTACGCCAGCGGCTGGAACTACCGCAGCATGGTGAGCGAAGTCTACCTGATTGCGCAGTAAGGCGGGCGTTAGGCGGTGCTTATCCCTTTGTTGGCCTTGTTCCACCGCCGCTGGCGGTTGCTTGTCCTGGCCGCGTTACTGGTGCTCTACCTGACGCTGGCTACTTGCCAGTTAGGGTTGCCCGGTCTGCATTATGATGAAGCAGCCGAAGCCGGGGTCAATGCGATGGAACTGCTCACCGGCTCCCCGGTGACCGCCTTTCGCGACGCTACCTTCAATCTCTTGGGCCGTTCCTGGCCGCTCATGGTGCAGGATTATATCGGCGCCCTCAATGTCTACCTGGCGCTGCCGGCGCTGGCCTTGACTGGCATCGGCGTCCCCAATCTGCGCATCGTTGCCGTACTCACCGGGCTAGCTGCGCTCGTCCTGTTGGAGCGTGCTGTTTCAGAGTACTGGCTGTGGCCTACCCGCTTGCTATCTGCGCTCGACTCACTCCACACCGGCGCCAAAGCAGACACACCGATCTCCACAGCCGGTCTGATCGCCGTTGCGCTGCTGACAGCCTCGCCTAGCTTTGTCTTTTGGAGCCGGCAAGGCATCTTTGTGACCAACCTGACCCTGCCGCTCTGCCTTTGGTCGATCTGGCAGGGGATACGCTGGCTGCGCACGGGACGCCCGGTCGCGCTGGTCTGGAGCGCGTTTGCCGCCGGGCTGGCGCTCTATGCCAAGCTGCTCGCTTTTTGGGTGATCCTCCCTTTTGCGTTGTTGGCCGGCGGCTGGTGGTTCTGGCGCGGGCGCCGGGCACCAAAGCTGACGGGCCGCTTGCTGCTGGCGGCAGTCGTTGCTTTTGCCCTACCGCTTGTACCGCTGCTCATCTTCAACTGGCAGAGCGGTGGCACGCTGGCGCGCATCACCGGCAACCTGGGCGAGAGCTATTATGGGGTTGACAATCGTGCGTTGGTACACAATGCGCTCGTCCGCGGCAGCCAACTGGCGCAGACTCTGCAGGGAGACCACCTCTGGTACCTGGGTGGATTGTATGCCAACCGCCCGGCGCCCTGGTTGGCGGCAGCCTTTGTATCGTTGGGTCTCTGGCGTCAGGGGCGCCGGGTGGCGCCGCCGCTGGCGCTGCTCGTGCTGGCGTACCTTTGTAGCCTTTTTACGGTTAGCGACCTCTTTATCACCCACTATGCGCTCATCCAGCCGTTGATGGTGGCTCTGCTCGGGATCAGCGCCGCCGCTGTTCTGGTGGCGCCCCCCACATCATCAGCGGTGGGTGAGCGGGCGTGGCGGTTTGTCGGCGCCATGCTAGTCCTCGCTACCTCTGTCTGGCTGGCCGGCGATGTCACTGCCACGCTGCGGTATCACAGAGCGTTGGCGCGCAGCGGCGGTCTGGCCGACCATTCCGACGCCAGCTACCACCTTGCCTACTATTTGCGCTACCAGGGTCTGGGCGCTCCGATTGCGCTGGATTGGGGCTTTGCGGCGCCGGTGCGATATTTGAGCGAAGGCGCCGTACAGCCCATCGAGATCTTCGGCTACGAATCACTATCCGAACCGGACGCCGGCTTCCGCGACAGATTGGCGCTCTTCTTGCCAAACGAGGAGAACGTCTACCTGCTCCATGCGCCGGGAGTCACAGTCTTTGCCGGGCGACGTGAAGAGTGGCTGCGCGCAGCTGAGGCTCAACACTTGCAAGCGATACTGGAACAAAGTTTCCATCAGCGCGATGGCACGCCGCTCTACGAACTGTGGCGGCTGATCCCAACAAACCAAACCGGCAGATGAGCAGCATATTCTTCGTGCCTTCTTTGTGTCATTGAGGCTTCGTGGTGAGGCTTTTCAAACAGTTTCTAAGACATCGTGGTAACCATCTCGTTACGCCTGGCGAAAGCGTACCAACGCCCGTTCATCAAGTTCCACGCCAAGACCGGGCCGCTCAAACGGTCGCGCCGAACCCGCCTGGATGGGTAGCGACTCGGCCAACAGGTCATCTTCGTAGTAGAACGGCCCGATGATGTCGCAGGGGAACTCCTCGGCGCCGATAGCCGGCGTGGCCATGGCCAGGTGGATCATGGCGGCGCTGGCGACACCCAATTCCAGGTTGCTGCCCACAGTACAGGTGAGGCCGGCAGCCTCGGCCACCGCCGCCACCTTGCGCGCCGGGCCGATGCCGCCCCCTTTGGCCACATAGACCGAAAAGACATCCGCCGCCTGGGCGCGCACCAGCGCCATCGCATCCTGCGGCGTGTTGACGCTCTCGTCGGCCATGACCGGCACCGGGACATTGGCGCGCACATCGGCCAGCCAGGTCACATCGAATGGTTGCACCGGCTGTTCGGCAAAATAGATATTGTAAGCGGTTAGCCGGCGGATCGTCT
>QEUW01000261.1 GCA_003577005.1 Chloroflexota bacterium
ATGGGTGAGGGCGCTGCGTACTTCTTGGACAAAGTCAGCTTCGGGCAGGTGCAAAGGGCGCATAACAATTGATTGCCAGGATTGACAGCTTCTGGCGTATATCTGACCGACGCCGGTGGCAATCGGGATAGAGTTGTTCTATAATCGTCGGGTGCGTCGTACCCCATTGTAGCATGTTGCCATCGGCAGGACAACCTTTTCTTCAAGGAGAGCCATCCATCCTATGACGCTAACCAACACCTATTCGACACCACAAACGGGCGACTTTGTGTTCCAAGATTTCCGGCTTGCCAGTGGCGCAGCTCTGGACGAAGTCCGTATCCACTATCGCACACTGGGCGAGCCGCGGCGCGACGAACAGGGCGTTGTCCGCAACGCAGTGCTCATCCTCCACGGCACTACGGGGCAGGGCGGCAACTTTCTCAACGAGATCTTTGCCGGCGAACTCTTTGGGGACCGCTTTCCCCGCTACGGCTATCGTGACATGATCGCCGCGCAATACCGGCTTGTCAGCGAAGGGTTGCAAATCAACCACCTGCGGCTGGTCATGGGAACTTCCATGGGTGGTATGCATACCTGGCTGTGGGGGCAGATCTATCCCGATTTTATGGACGCCCTGCTGCCACTCGCCAGCCTGCCAACGCAGATCTCCGGGCGCAACCGCATGTGGCGCAAGCTGTTGAGTGATGCGATCCGGTCCGACCTGGAATGGAACAACGGCGAGTACCAGGAGCAGCCGCGCAGCCTCTCCTTTGCGGCTGGTCTACTTTTCCTCATGGCGAGCAACCCGTTGATGCGCCAGCAGCAGGCGCCTACATTCTCCCAGGCGGACCGGGTCTTTGAAGCCGCCGTGGCCGAAATGGTCACGCGTTTAGATGCCAACGATGTGCTCTACGCCATCGAAAGCTCGTGGGATTACGACCCTAGCCCCGGTCTGGAGCGGATCCAGGCACCCTTGCTCGCCATCAACTTTGCCGACGACCTGGTCAACCCGCCGGAACTGGGCATCCTCGAACGGGAAATTCAGCGGGTGAGGCGAGGCAAAGCAATCGTGATGCCGTTGAGCGAGGCCACCGTGGGGCACGGCACGCACACCAAGGCAGGGGTATGGAAACACCATCTTGTTGATTTCTTGCGGGAGACCGCACAGCACGATTATGTTCGTACAACGTATGGGGGTAAATAACATGCGGAAATCACTCAGAGTAGGGGTCATCGGCGATTATAACCCTGCTTCTCGTTTTCATGCCGCAACCAACACGGCCTTGGGCCATGCCGCCGACGCGCTGGCCTTGGCCGTGGATGTGGAGTGGTTGCCAACGCCAGCGCTGGCCGAGGACGGATACGAGGCTGTCCTCATCCCATTCGACGCGTTATGGTGTGCCCCTGGCAGCCCGTACCAGAGTATGGCTGGGGCGCTGCAGGCCATCCAGTTTGCCCGTGAACGGGGCCGGCCGTTCTTTGGCACCTGAGGAGGCTTTCAACATACTCTGGTAGAGTATGCACGCAATGTCATGGGCATCGCCACCGCCGAGCATGAAGAATCCGCGCCCGATGCGCCGACGCTGGTTATCAGTCGCTTGTCCTGCTCGCTGGTAGATACGACACAGACTATCCACCTGATGCCCAACTCGCTGGCCCAGCAGATTTACGGGCAGACCAAAGTGATAGAAGCCTTTTCCTGTAATTATGGACTCAATCCTATCTATCGGGAACAGTTTCAGCAGAGCGAACTGCGCATCGCGGGCAGCGACCTGGAGGGCGAAGTGCGCATTGTCGAGTTGCCCGCGCATCCTTTTTTTCTAGCCACCCTCTTTTTGCCACAGATGCGCTCTTCCGCCGGGCGACCGCATCCACTGATCGCAAACTATCTAAGGGTGGCGTCACAGCAAAGGAAAACAGGAGTGTGACAGCAGACGTTCGGGACATGCCCGAGGGTGTTGCCGTCCGCCGCGACGGCACTTTTTGGCACACTGTTGGCACAAACCACCTACCCCTATCTCGATATATCAATATACAATAAGAGCCAGCCCGATGGTCCGATTTACCTGGCTTGTAACATCTTCTCCCCGGATGGCTTGTCATCGACGCATGTCATTCTCTCTTTTCCGCCCCACCTTTTTCATGATACATTCTGACAACAGGAGGAATACAAGATGGAACCTAATGGAAACGGTAATCAATTCTCACGTCGCACCTTTCTACGGCTCAGCGGGGGACTCACTGGCGTGGCATTGCTTGCCGCCTGCGCCCCGGCCGGCGCCCCGGCCACGACCGGCAGCGGCGAAGCGGCCGCACCAGCCGCCGGCGTAACCGAGATCACCTTTATGGGCTGGGGCGGCGCCGAGGAAGATGAGGGCGTGCGCGCTGCCATCGATGTCTTCCAGGAAGAACAGCCCAATATCAAAGTGACCTGGCTCCACACCCCCGAAAATTACCAGGACAAGTTTCTTGCCAACATTGCCGCTGGCACGCCGCCCGATACGGCTTTTATCCAGAGCGCCACCTTCCAGACCTTTGTGCGCGACAGGGTGTTAATGGACCTTACTGACCAGCTTGAAGCCGACACGCTGGTGGGCGCCGACGGCTATTTTATCGAGCCACAGGAGAGCCAGCGCTGCACGGTAGAGGGGCGTTGGTACGGCATCGGTTCGTGTTGGGTGGCGCCGCACATCTATTACAACGCCGATATCTTCACCGAAGCCGGTATCGAGCCGCCCAGCAACGACCCCGACGAAGCGTGGGCGTGGGACAAGTTTGTCGAAGTCGCCAAACAGTTGACGGTCGATGCCAACGGCAATCACCCCGGCGACAGCGGTTTTGACCCTGACAACATCGAACGCTGGGGTGTCCACTGGCCCACGTGGTGGATTCCCATCCACTCGGCTATCGAAGCCAATGGCGGCCACTGGATCGACCCGGACTCGGGTCTGCTGGTGCTCGACCAACCTGAGGCCACGCAAGCGATCCAGAACGTGGCCGACCTGGTGCTCGTCCACCAGGTGATGCCACAGGCCACGGCCATGGAAGCGCTGGGCATGAGCAATGCGCAAATGCTGGAAAACGGTCGCCTGGCTATGGCTATCGACGGCTCGTGGGCGCTGGCCTGGATCCACAAGATCGCGCCGACCTTGGGCACCGCCGCGCTGCCAGCCATGAAGACAACGGCCACCAATATGCAGGCGCATCTGCACTCGGCGCTTGCCGCCACGCAACACCCGGAAGAGGCCTGGCAGTGGGTGCGCTTCCTCTCGACACCATTCTACCAGACCCAGTTCTGCCAGATCGGGTTGTGGCTGCCCAGCCAGACGGCGCTGATGACCGAAGAGGGCTTACAGACCTGGATCACCGACGGCGTTCATCCGCCGGGCTATGAGCTCATCGCTACCGAGTTCGTGCCCCGCTTTGGCAAGGTGCTCTACCAGCCCATCGGCTGGCCGCGCGCCGACGCCATCATCACACCCGCGCTGGAGCGGGTCTGGATCGGTGACGCCACGGCGGAAGAAGCCATGGCCGAAGCCGTGCCCCAGGCGAACCAGGTGTTGGAAGAAGAGGCAGCGCGATAACTGTCAATTGTCAATTGTCAATGATCAATTGTTAATGACAGGATCTCGTTGACGGCGAAGCCTCATTAACAATTGACCATTGATCGTTGAGCGTTGACAATTCCCCGTGTTTTGTAACGTTGAAGGAAAGCCATGACCACATCAACCTGGTTTGAGCGGTTGGGGCCGCGTACGTTAGCGGGGCGGCGGACATTGGTGGGGTATGTTTTTATTTCACCCTTTATCCTGGGATTTTTGCTCTGGTTTCTGGCCCCGGCGGCGACCGCGGTCTGGCTGACCTTTCAGGACTGGAACCTGATCGCACCGCCGCGCTATGTGGGCTTTCGCAACATTGCGCGTTTGGGCAGCGACTCGCTTTTCTGGCAGTCGCTCAAGGTGACGACCAATTTTACGTTGATCTCAGTGCCGGTGGGGTTGGTGTTGGGCTTTGTCATCGCGCTGCTCATGAACGCCAAGGTGCGCGGCATCGCCTTCTTCCGCACGATCTACTATCTGCCCAGCATCGTGCCGGCGGTGGCGAGCGCCGTGCTCTGGGCGTGGATCTTTAATACCGAGTTTGGCCTGGCTAACGTGCTGGTGCGCGCCCTGGGTTTCCCCAAGATCATGTGGCTGCAACAGCCGGAGTGGGCGCTGCCGGCGCTGATCATCATGAGTCTGTGGGGGCTGGGCGGTGGCATGGTCATCTATCTGGCCGGCTTGCAGGGTATCCCCGAAGTCTTCTATGAGGCGGCCAAGATCGACGGAGCCGGGCGCTGGGCGCAGTTGCGCCATATTACGATCCCGTTGATGTCGCCAATCATCTTTTTTAATCTGATCATTGGCATCATCGGCTCGTTTCAGGTCTTCACCGCCGGTTATCTGGTGACCAACGGCGGGCCGCAAAACGCGACACTCTTTTATGTGCTCTATCTCTATCGCAACGGCTTCCAGTTTCTCGACATGGGCTACGCCGCCACCCTCGCCTGGGTGCTCTTCTTTATCATCGTCTTGTTGACGCTCTTTGTCTTCAAGTACATCGGGGCGCGTGTCCATTATGAAGATGGCCGGTAGAGAATTGTCAATTGTCAATGGCTGATGGGATCTGCGGGACAGCCGTGACAACGGAGCGCCAATGGCAGCACACAGGCGGCTAAATAGGCGGGCTGGAGAAAGGAGAACGGCTTTTGAGCACCTTACAACAGGCGTCACCGGCGTCCACGCTGGCTGCACCCCAGGCGGCACGCAGCTGGCTCTGGCGTGAGGAGACTTGGTGGCGGGCGGCCATCTGGCTGATCTTGATCGCCGGTGCGGTCCTAATGGCGCTGCCCTTTGTCTGGTTGGTGATCAGTTCGCTCAAGCCCCAGCAGAAGATCTTTCTCTTCCCCCCCGAATGGATACCCAACCCGGTGCGCTGGGAGAACTATGTCGAGTCGCTGACCTACAAGCCCTTTGGCCTCTATATTCGCAATACGCTCTATATTGTGCTTTTGAACGAGATCGCCATCCTGTGGTCAGCTTCGTTTTGTGGCTACGGCTTTGCCCGGTTGCGCTTTCCTGGGCGTGACTTTTGGTTTGCCATTGTCATGGCGACGCTCATGGTGCCCTTCTTTGTCTTGATGGTGCCGCAGTTTGTCATCTTTAGCCGGCTCGGGTGGATCAATACCTTTCATCCGCTGACGATTCCCTTCTTTTTTGGTGGCGGGGCCTTCAACATCTTTCTCTTCCGCCAGTTTTTCCGCACCCTGCCCGAAGAGCTGGCCGACGCTGCCCGTATCGACGGCTGTACCGAGTTTGGCGTCTACTGGCGCATCATGTTGCCGCTGACCAAGCCGGCGCTGGCGACGATTGCCATCTTTACCTTTCTCAACGGTTGGAACGACTTTATCGGTCCGCTGCTCTATCTCAATTCGCCGGAGAAATTTACCGTCGCCATCGGTCTGGCGACCTTCCGCAGCGTGATGAATACCCGCTGGGACCTGCTCATGGCCGCGTCCACGGCCATGATCCTGCCGGTGATCTTGCTCTTCTTTTTTGCACAGCGTTACTTTATCCAGGGGATTGTGTTGAGCGGGTTGAAGGGGTAGCTGACAACGGATTTTGGGACCAGATTGAACGGATTTGCCTCTACAAATCTATGCTCGCTCGTCACCATCGGAACGGATTCTACACAACAATCCGGTCCCCGAATCCGTTGTCAGTTTTTGTGTCCAGTCGCACGTCAACCGTGTAACCGCTCGACAAATGCCGCATGTTCCGGGGAGGACAGTCCCTGTTGCAGAATAGCGAGCAGCGCCGGCAGATCGTTTGACCAGATGGCGGCCGGTTGCAAATAGAGGCCGGGGAAGATCGCACTACGCAGGATCCCATCAGCATCCGGCTCTTGGCGCTCATAGCCATTGTCACGCAAGATAAACCAGGCCACATCCTGTTCTAGTGTCAACAGGACCAGATACTCGGCCACCCCGTGCCGCGCATAGACATCCTTTTTCTGATTCATGTCATAGTTGCTGCTGCTGGCCGCGATTTCAACGATCAGTTCCGGTGGCCCTTCCAGGTAGCCGTCGGGGCCGATCCGCGAGCGGCCACCGTGTTCGGGGTCAAGCCGTAAAACGACATCGGGTTGCGGCTCGTTGAAGTAATCGAGACGGAGGGTTGCGTTGTCGCTACCACGCAGACCCGGGGTCGCGGCGGTGTAGACGCCCAGCCAGGTGATGATCAGAAAATGGGGGTCGCCGTGCGAATCAGCGCGTATCGGTGAAGGCATATAGACGATCCCTTCGATCAGTTCGGCCTTTTTGATTTCAGGGTGAGCCAGATAGCGCCGTTCGAACTCGGGGCGGGTCAGGTAGTCACCTGCCACCAGCGGTGGAACACCCGTTTGGAAGCTGGAATGGTTGGAAGCTTGTTTTGGTTGGTCAAGGGTCTGAACAGTCATTGAGCGCCCTTCCACATGCACAACTTGATCAGCTACGGTTGGGTTCATTATACCTTACCGTTACACGGCACGGCAATGTCTTGGATGACCGCCTTTTTCGTTATTTGCTTGCAGGTGGTTGCGGAAAACAACGACGTTATGATTTCAAGTTCATACCCTACTCGATCAACCCTTTCGCGACCTGTTCAATATGATGCTCCCATGCTGCCAATGCAGTCGCCTGATGCCCCACCGATTCATGGGATCCCGTCTGGGCGAGGATAAGGCGGGCGCCGTGGCCGGTGCCTTGTGCCAGTTCCCAGCGCACGCGACCGGCGGGGCGGCCCGCAACCTGCCACTCGTACTCAAGCAGGGTGGGAGATTCGACCGCGGTGACTGGACCGGCCTGCACCGCCTGGGTGGTAACCTCTTTGGGTGGCGCGCTACCGGCAGAGGGGGTGCTATCTCCGGTCAGCCTGGCCCAGACCTCGTCGATTGGTTTTATCAGTTGGCGCTCAAATCGCACCTGCCAGCCATCAGCCGTCGTCTCGACAGAGCCGGCGCTCAACCCCAAAGCGTCGGCATAGGCTTCGTGTAACTCGGCCATCTGGCGGCGCCATTCGGGCCCCGTATACGCTGCCTCGTCGACGGGTTTCCTGTCCAACACGTCTGCCATGGCACTCAGGCAGACCTGCCAGCCGGCGGCAAAACTGGCCGCGCCGGCCCGGTCGGCAAAGGTGTGGGTAAAGATCAACCGGCAGCCGTCACCGTCGGGCTGCAACTCCCAGCGGAGCAGGTCCCCGTACCAAGTGAAGGCCAGCAGGCGCGGCGGGTCAAGCTCGGTGATTTCGCCATCCGACGAGGGTTCTTTCGCACCCTTTTCGATAAAATGGACCTTGCCCCCAAGCCGGAGCTCGATCTCCACATCGAACGGAAACCACTGGTTGAGCTGGGCGGGTTCGGTGAGGGCACGCCAGACTTTGGCGGGCGAGTGGGCAAAGCGCCGCTCCAGCAGCAGTTGGCTGCGACCGTTGTGGTGTGTTAGAGTTGGATTCAAAGTTCTCATCGCTCTTTCCTTTTTAAGATTTACTCTGCGTCGGGCATGGTGTCGAGATGGCGCTCGAGCGCGTCAAGATGTTTCTCCCAGAGTCGGCGATAGGGGGCCAGCCATTCGTCTAGCTCGCTCAAAGCCTCGGGGCGCAGGGCGTAAAGGCGGCGTTGTGCATCCGGGCGCACCTCGACCAGCCCTGCCTCCTTGAGGACACGCAGGTGTTTCGAGACGGCGGGCTGGCTTAACCCAAGCGCCTCCACGATCTCATTGACCGAGCGCTGGCCGTCGCGCAGCAGATCGAGGATGCGCCGCCGGTTTGGTTCTACGAGAACTGCGAAGAGTGTGTCCACGGGATATATATTGCCATAAAGGAATATATCTGTCAAGGCATATATTGTATGAAATGTGATTTGTCATCGTGCGACCGCACGAGGTAATTATTTTGACAATAGAGGGAGGTCAGGCAGAGAGTGTCACATCCGCTCTGCGAGTTGTCTTTGTGGTCTGCGCTTGCCGTAGATGGCGCCACGACGCTGGTACCAGGTAGCAAACAAGGCTACGACCAGAAACAGTTCAGCGAGGTCGCCGCCGTAGTACATGAGTTGGGCCGCTGCCCGTATCTCGTCGGCGCTATGAGAGGTATTGGGAGGCCAGAGGTAGATGTACATAAGTTTGCTGAGATTGGCGTGGGCAGCGATGCCGATGAACAGCACGCCCAGGCGAGTGGCGAGACCCGGACGGCGTGGCATCGGGTCGGGACCGGCAATGGCCGCGGTGAACAGGCAGCCAGCCGCCAGGAAGTGGATTTGTACCAGATAATGCAAACTGGGGTTGGTCAAGCTCATGGCGTGAAGCGGTGTCAAGTACAGCAGGTACATTCCGCCGCTGTTCAACAGGAGTGCAGGGACCGGGTGGCTAAGCCACCGGCACGGCCAGCTATGCAATACGCTCGGGACAAATCGAGCGGTGCGAAGCGGCAACGTGCGCAGTGCCAATGTGACCGGAGCGGCAAAGACAAGCCCCAACGGGGCAAACATGCCGATCAGCAAGTGCTGGATCATGTGACCGCGCAGGTCATGATGCGCGCTGGTTGCCAATGGCGGTGAGAACGCGATGGCGAGTAGACCTATCCCGCTGACCATACTGAGGATGCGCCACCTGCTCCAGCGGCGCGGAAAGCGGCGCTGTCGCTTCGCCGCCACCAGGTAGGCAAACAGTACCCCGGCGATGATCAGCAACGGCGCAAGCGACAGCAGCGCGCCAGAATCAGTAGGGTGGTCATGCAACATTTTCACTGCTGGAAGCTGTACGGGTTTGTGACACTGGCCGCACTCGGAACGCCAACACAACGCCGATGACGATCAACGTAAGGCCAAACAGGTTCCACGCGATGTCGTAAGGAAGAAGATAGACTCCGTAGCGGATCTGGTGCAGGCGCAACACCTTGTGGTTGACCAACCCGTCAAAAAGTTGAAAGCCGCCCGCACCCAGAAAAAAACCGGCCCACGCCCAGGCTGCTGCCAGAGCATTACGCCGGCGCAGATCAAGCAGCACGAAAAAGCCGGCTACAATCGCGATCAGTTCGGCCGCGTGCAGCAGCCCGTCTGACAGCAACCCGATGGCAGGGGTGGAGAGATCATAGAAGTGGTGCCAGGCTAACACCTGGTGAAAGATAATTTCGTCCACAGCAGCCATCATCCCGATGCCGGTGAGGGCTGCTGCCCACGTTGAGCGAGTTGGTTCACGAAGGTTTTGGTCTAGAGGCATCGTTCTGCTGCTTCCTGCTTCATGTAACCGCTGGTATGATTGGGTAGGCGGAAGCAGCGCCGGCTCTGGGGCACAAAGGCTGTTCAGCCAGCCGGCGCATATACTCTCCCTGTCACAGTCTACCACCTGCTTGTCATGAAACTACAGGCGAAAAGCTTTCTCACTGTACCAGGGCCAATCACGAGGATACATTTTGCTATCAATTGAAAATAACCGGTGACCTATGACAACCACATCCGTACGCCGACAACTCACGCCTGTCCCCTTCACCCACATCACGCTTGACGACCCCTTCTGGGCCCCGCGCCAGGAGACCAACCGCACCGTCACCCTTCCGCACATGCACCAGATGCTGATGGAAACGGGGCGTATCCCGGCCTTTGACCTCAACTTCACCCGGCCCGTGCCGTCGCCCATCGTCCAGATCTTTGGCGACTCGGACCCGGCCAAGTGGCTCGAAGCCGCCTGCTATGCGCTGATGACCCATCCCGACCCACAACTGGCGGCCCTGGTGGACGAGTTCGCCGGCAAGATCGTCGCTGCACAGCAGCCCGACGGCTATCTGAACACCCACTTCATCGTTACCCAGCCGGAGATGCGCTGGAAGAATCTGCGCGACTGGCACGAGATGTACTGCGCCGGCCACCTGATGGAAGCGGCGATTGCCCATTACCAGGCCACGGGCGATCCCAAGTTGCTCGACGCGCTCTGCCGCTATGCCGATCACATCGACGCCCACTTTGGCCGTGAACCCGGCAAACGGCGCGGCTACGACGGCCACCCCGAAATTGAGCTGGCGCTGGTGCGGCTCTATCACGCCACGGGCGAGCGACGCTATCTCAAGCTTGCCCAATACATGGTCGAAGAACGCGGCCAGTCGCCCAACTACTTCGACCGGGAAGCGCGCGAACGGGGCGAAGATCCGGCCCATTTCTGGGCCAAGACCTACGAATATTGCCAGGCGCAGGCCCCCATCCGCCAGCAGGACAAAGTAGTGGGCCACGCCGTGCGCGCCATGTATCTCCTCTCTGGTGTGGCCGACCTGGCCCACGAGTTGGACGACCCCACGTTGCTCGAAACGTGCGAGCGGCTGTGGGACAACCTGGTCCACCGGCGCATGTACCTCACCGGCGGGATCGGCCCGTCGCGGCGCAACGAGGGCTTCACCACCGACTACGACCTACCCGACGAGAGCGCCTACGCCGAGACCTGCGCCGCTATCGCGCTGATCCTGTGGAACCACCGGTTGTTGCAATTTGCCGGCGACGGCAAGTATGCCGACATCATCGAGCAGACGCTCTACAACGGCTTTATCAGCGGTGTCTCGCTCGACGGCAAACACTTTTTCTATGACAACCCCCTCGCCAGCGCCGGAGACCACCAACGTGTGCCCTGGTTTGCCTGCCCCTGTTGTCCTCCCAACCTGGGGCGCCTTCTCGCCAGTCTGGGCAACTATTTCTACTCCACCAGCGCCGACGGCATCTGGACCCATCTGTACGCCCAGGGCTCGGCCAAGATGCAGGTACAAGGACAGGAGGTGACAGTGCGCCAGACCACCAGCTATCCCTGGGACGGAGCCATCCAGCTCAAGATCAGCCCGGCGCAGCCGCAAGCATTCACGCTCCATCTGCGCATCCCCGGCTGGTGCGACGAATGGCAGGTGCGAGTCAACGGCGCGCCGCCGGAAGCGACCCCACAGCCGGTGAGCGGCTATATCAGCATCCAGCGTCAGTGGCAACCGGGTGATCGGGTTGAATTGACCCTCGCTATGCCGATCCAGAGTGTCTTTGCCCACCCGGCCGTGCGCCAGATGCAGGGGCGACTGGCCTTGCAGCGCGGCCCCATCGTCTACTGCATGGAAGGCGTGGATCACGACGGCGTTGGCCTCGACCGCATTTCCCTCGACCCCGCTGCAGTTGAACAGTTCGACGTCGAACACCACTCCGATTTCCTCGGCGGCGTGACCGTGTTGCATGGAAGCGGCTCGCTCATCCAAGACACCGGGTGGGGGCACTCGCTCTACCGGCGCAACCAGCCTTCCGCCACGCGATCCATCGGCGTGCTGGCGATCCCCTATTGCGTGTGGGACAATCGTGCGCCGGGCGAGATGCGCGTCTGGTTTCGGGCGGGCTAAAAGCCAAACAGCAGGAACACAGAGCACACAGAGAAGACACAGAGAACACGGAGAATTTTGTTTTCTGCAATACTCTGTGTCCTCTGTGAAATCTCAGTGCGCTCTGTGTTCCTGCTGTTCGGGTGCTGTCTTAATCCGGTTGCTGATCGATCATTCAATCACTACCACCCAATCATCGAAAGGATCAACCATGCC
>QEUW01000262.1:0-11110 GCA_003577005.1 Chloroflexota bacterium
AACACCCACAAGACCGCCATCCTGGCCGAGTGCCGCATTGCCTGGGGGCTGGCCGAGGAGGCCCGGCTCGATTACCGCTTTCTGCGTGAGCACTTCGCCGGCTTCCTGGCGCGGATAGGGGTATTGTAGCACGGGGGCAGGGTGGGGGGATCAGAGGAAGTGATGAAAAGATTCAGAAGAACCGAGGATTTTTCGGGAAGGGAGGTGTGGTAAGGTTTGCTTGGATTGGCGGGTGCGGTTGTCAAAATGGAATAGGAATAGAGTAGATTGGGGTGGTGACTTTTGCGGTAAAGTCTAGCAAAGCTTGTCTCTCACCCCAAATGGATTTGCAAGGTGAAGAGCAATTTCAGCACCACATACTCAGCGGCCCGGATGATCCAGTAGATGCTTTCAACAAAGGTGCTCACCTCGATCCTACACAAGAGTCTACTGTCAGTGACGAGACAGCCGAGCACAATCGATAGCAGGCTAGAAAGCACGTTTGGCCTGGAACCTGACGTAGGGGTCAAGCGGGAGTTTTTGCGCCGGGTGGTGGGGATGCGCGGTGGATTTGGGGTTGACTCCCATGACCGGGCGGGCAATCTGCGCGAGGATGGAGCATCCACCCGCGCTGTCACCCGACGTGGGTGGGGGGGAAGAGAGAGCAGCACATGGCCGAATCGAATATCCCAGAAAGTTGGATGACTGACAATCTTTTCGTACTGGTGGGAGAAAACCCCTTGCCAAATTATGTGGCGGCGCAACTTTTGCTAAGGTCTGGCGGGACTCTACACCTGGTTTCCTCGCGTGACACACTTGCCATTGGCAAGCGAATTGCCAATCTGGCGCGCCAGGTTGGCTGTGAGTTTTCATGTCCTGAGCATCCGCCACTGGAGGATCCGGGGAGTCGCTTTGCGATTGTCGATTTCTTCAAAAGAGTCGGACCGCTTAAAGGCTCGGTAGGTCTGCACTACACCGGTGGCACGAAGGCCATGGCGGTACATGCATTTCAAGAGGTTAGGCAGCAGTATTCGCAAGCGGTTTGCACCTACCTGGACGCGCGGACACTGGAAATGCGCCATGCTGAAGAGCGGGCGCGGATTCCGGTGGGCCTGTCTGTGAAACCAACCGTGGCCGAATTGGTAACGTTGCATGACATCCCATTAGCCTATTTTTGTATTGCACTTTATGGAAACCTTGTCTCCCTCTACCAGGTGCTGGCTAAGGCCCATGAGACAGAGGTAGGACAAAACGCTTACAACGAGTGGTGCAAGACGACATTACGACGCCCCAACGGCAGACTTATCGAGAAACGGAGTCATCTGCCATTGAATGGTCAGCTATGTTATCCTACTGCTGCGGAGTTGACCGAGGTGGCCGCTGTTATGCGCATCGTATTTGATAGTCCCGGTGATTATTTTGATCCGGAGCAAGTGCGGCAAAAGTTCACGATGCAACGCGTGGTGCCGAAGGCGACGTCAGGTACAAGTTCGCAACTCATTGAATATGAATCTTCCACACCGATGGTTCTGCCCCTTGATGAGCTTGTCCGTTACCTGGATGGAACTTGGGTGGAGCATTTAACTTTAGATGCTTTCAATGCCGTTGACAGCACCTATCGCCCTCATAACGTTGTCATGTCCTTGAAGAGCGATGAGAAGAAAATCTCATACAACTTTGAGTTCGATGTGGCAGCGATGCGCGGTTACCAACTCTATGCGATTAGTTGCACACGCAGCAGTGAGCGTCATCTCTGCAAAAACAAGCTGTTTGAGGCACATCTACGGGCCAAACAGTTCGGCGGCGAAGAGGCCAAAGTTGGACTTGTCTGCTGCGACAAAGATCCCACCGAACTCCAGAAACAGGTTCAGTCGCTGTGGCGTGAAGGCAAAGAGGAGGTTCGCGTCTTTGGCGCTCAAGATCTGCCACATCTGGCCGAGCGATTTTATGATTGGTTGCGCCGTTCAGGAGGGAGTGCATGAGTGATTTCACTCTGGTTGTCGTCGATACAGCCAAAATTCAGCCCTACATCTTTGGCAGCAACCGGCTGCGCGAGAATGTAGGTGCATCACATCTGGTGCATCTGGCAACGGGCGGCTGGCTCAAAAGTGAGCCAGAAACATTATTGCCACCCAACCATAACGTTGTCGAGGGCACTCTTCCTATCAAAAATGGGGCCGGGATCGAAGCTGGCGCTTTCGATGCCGAAGTCCTCTACGCCGGCGGTGGTAACACGGCAATCCTGTTTCGCGATGAGACCCATGCTACGGCCTTTGCCCGTAAGCTGAGTGAGCGCGTGCTCTGCGAAGCGCCGGGATTGGATGTGGTCATCTGGCGACAGGCATTTGCCTGGCAAGCTTCACTGGCCGCAGCTTTGGATGTCGCCTTCAAACAGTTAGGAAAGAAAAAGCGCGAGCGAGAATTCACGCACCCATTGTTGGGGTTAAGCGTCACTGCGGCCTGCCGTTCAACCGGATTGCCGGCGAATAAAGAACGGAGGCCGCCAGGCGAAGCTGACTTTATTCCGCTTTCATCTACGGCTCTTGCCAAATGGGAGCAAAACGAACCAGCTAAGCGGCGGCTCCGACGAGAACTATTGCACCTGTCCGATGGTCGATCAGCATTTGCGGCTGATTTTAACTTTCCTGACGACTTTGACCACCTCGGTCGTGCGCTGGGCGAGCAGAGCTACATTGCTGTGGTTCATGCTGATGGTAATGGTATGGGTAAGCTCTTTGATACGTTGAACGAAGTTTATCTCACTCGGAGCGGGGACGGCAATCGGGCATACATCACCAAATTACGCGATCTCTCAGAACAGGTGAATTCCTTGGGCCAGAATGCGTTGCGCGAAGTTGTACGTAAGGTCTGGGAGTGGAATAATATAGCTGTCAAGGACGGCGGGCCTCTCCTCGCACCCTTTGAGGACGACCAAGGACAGAAATATCTATCGATCCGCCCCATCGTCTTTGGCGGTGATGATGTCACCTTTGTCTGCGATGGGCGCATCGGTTTGTGGGCAGCACAGACCTTCTTGGAGCAATTTAGCCAAACGCCCATTCAGCTTGATGATGGCCCGCGAACACTGCACGCCGCAGCTGGCGTTGCTATTGTCAAGGTGCATTATCCCTTTGCCCGCGCCTACGAATTGAGCGAACGGCTTTGCAAAGATGCAAAAAGTGAAATGGGGCGTGAACGGTCAACCTTAGACTGGCATGTTGCGCAGAGTGGCCTGTTTGGCGCCTTGTCCGAGATTCGCACTAGAGAATATCAACAGCGAGAAGATGGCAAGACAAAGCACTCCTTACTCATGCGTCCACTCCTGCTAAATAACGCAAACGGACAATGGCGCACCTGGGACAACTTTGTCCAAATTGCTCAGGAACTGCGCGACCGTGAACGTTGGCCCCGGAACAAGGTGCTCGACCTGCGTTCCGCATTGACCGATGGCCCGGCAGCTGTGAGCCGTTTTGTTGCCAACTATCGCGGCGAATTGCCGTTATTATCCCATCCACCTCTCGGCAATACTCAGTACCGTCAAATGGGATGGCATCAAGCAGATGATCAAAACCGGGCGGTCTATTTTGACGCCATTGAGATGATCGATCAGTTGCTCCCTGATGCAACAATGGCGCAATCTGCAAAGGAGGTCCAGCAATGATCTCGGTTTGGCTCTGGTTTGAACTGGAGAGCGATGCCGTATTTGGCCGAGGCAGCAGTGTGCCAGGTCTTGTCGATCAGGAGATTGCGCTTGACACGGACGGTTGCCCCTATCTGCATGGCCGCACGTTGAAAGGATTGTTAAGTGAGGCATGTGCTGACTTACTCTACGCACTGGGAGAGCCATCCAGTAGTGGGTGGTGGACACGAGTCGCTGACCGTCTCTTCGGCGTGCCGGGGAGCGATCTGACTACGCAGGGCATCCTCCATGTGGGCCATGCTACCTTGTCTGACGGGTTGCGCCGGGCGGTTCGAGGTGAAATCGAGGCCAAACAATGGACACGTGAAGAGGTTACTGCTTCGCTCACGACCATTCGCCAGCAGACAGCGCTTTTTACTGACGGCGCGCCTGACAAGGGGACGCTGCGCACCGCCCGTGTGATTCTGCGCGGCGTGCTTTTCACTGCTCACCTCAATTTTCATACCGAAACCCTAACCGATGGTGAAAAGGGTCTCATCGCGGCTTGTGTCAAAGGGTTGCGTCGTGCGGGTACAGCGCGCAATCGAGGGCGTGGGCGCCTGCGCGCCTGGCTCGAAGATGACACCAACCAAGTGCTAGATGCCTGGTACGACCACTTTCGCAAGGAGGTGTGTGGATGATTGCGTTGACCTACCGATTGACCCTGCAAGAACCGGTGCTGGCCACAGCACTAGATGGTGAACCGAATAGCGCCGTCTCGTATGATTATATTCCTGGGAGCATGATCCGTGGTCTGGTGGCTGCAGAGTTGGCGCGCCCAACCGTAGACCTGGCAACGACTGAACGCGAATTGCTCTTTTCTGGCGAGGTGCGTTATCTGCATGCCTATCCGGCTTTGCGAGAGGGGGAGCGTAGCATACCTGCGCCCCGTTCGTGGCGTAAAGACAAGGTAGACTTAGATAATTTGCTGATCGAAGATCATGCTTTGATGAATGAGTGCGAAAGCGATTTTCTCAACGGTACAAGAGACACCGCAGGCTTCGTAACTGTTGATGGAAAGCAGGCAACGTTTGTGGACTCCAAGCGCCAAATCACCGTTCATACCTTGCGTGATCGCTTTGCCGGACGGCCGCGCCGTGGATTGGGCGCTGTATACCAGTATGACGCACTGGCGCCAGGATCGCACTTCTACGGTGCGGTGCTTGTGGCCGATCTCTCCCAAGCTAAGAGGCTCAGGGAGCTATTGCCTGTAGGCGAATACCGCATCGGCGGCGCTCGAACAGCCGGCTATGGGTTGGTCTGGCTGGACGATGTGCAGATTGCCGATCCCTGGCTAGAGTATGAACCAGCATCGTCATCGATTGCGGCGGGCCAGCAGTTTATTGTAACCCTACTGAGTGATGCGATCCTGCGTGACGAGCGGGGAGCAACCTGTACCGATCTGTTGCCGGTGTTGCAGTTACCTGTGGTCTGTGAGGTAGCGTTCAAACAAGTAACGGCGGTGGGGGGCTTCAACCGCAAATGGGGAATGCCTTTGCCACAAGAGCAGGCATTGCAGGCCGGTAGTGTCTTTGTATTGCGCGCTACGACAGATATCGCCCAGCAACAACTACAAACACTGATCGAGACCGGCGTGGGCGAGCGTCGTGCTGAAGGCTTTGGCCGTCTGGCTTTTGGCTGGCAATACGAAGAGGTGTTGCGCCAAACCAAGCCTGACAAACAACACGATGAGATAGCCTCTGTCACATTGACCAGCCGAGAGAGAACGATCGCACGACGTATGGCAACGCGCCGCCGTCGTTTGTCATTGGAACGCGGTCTGGCAGTTGCAATCCGTGACAAGACACGTGAAGAACCGCCCAACCGTCCACCCAATAGCCAGCTATCACGCGTGCGTATCATTGTGCGAAGTGCGCTCAAGGAGCGTGACCCAAGCCGTGTGCTTGATCTTTTCCGCGATGACGATCGGAATTATCGCGCGCTTCGGCGCAACGCCCGCCAGAAATTTGACCGCTGTCGCCTTGGTCAAGGGGAAGATGCTCCTCGCCTTAGCACCTGGATCAGCGAGCTTTGCAAAAACCCGGAAAGCATCTGGGATGGGCCGCTGAATCGTGAGGATCAATCATTGGGTGGGGAAACGCCAGAAACAGGATGGCTTGCCGAAGAATACGCCCTCCGGTTGATCGATGGGGTGCTGGAAGAGTTGATGCGGCAGAATCGCAAGGGAGGTAAGTAATGCCGGGCCACCACAGTAACCCACGTAAGCTTCGCGGACGAATTTCGATCAGCGGTGAACTGCAATTGACCACGGTTGCCCATTTCGGCAGCGGACAGGCGCGCGGCGATGCCCTGGTCGACATGTCCCTGCTGGTGGATGACGCCGATGGCGTTGCGCGGGCGCTCATCCCTGGCACAACAATTGCCGGCGCGCTACGCAATTATCTGCGTGAACAGTTGCTCGGCTATGAAGCTCCCGAATCGGAGACGGAATTCACACCGATCACCTATCTTTTTGGACCACCGCGTCAGGCGCGCGATCAGCGCAAAGGTAGGGGAGAACAGATCGGGTGGGATCAAAGTCTGTTGATTGTTGATGACGCATTGGTGCGCCCAGAAAGCCAGAATTTGACTCTGCGCGATGGGGTGCGCATCGATCCTGAGACGGGTACGGCTCTGGTTGAACAACGTGCCGATGATCTTGAGGCAGGCGCCAAGTTTGATGTCGAACTGCTCGGGGCAGGCGCCATCTTTGACCTGCACTTTGAACTGTTGTGGACCGAACGTCATCCGGCCGAAGAGTTGCTGCCTTATGTCGTTGCTGCGCTGCAAGGACTGGAAAATGGCGAAATCCGGCTGGGACTGCGGAAGCGGCGTGGCTATGGGCAATGCCGTGTTCGCAACTGGGCGGTGAGTCAGTATGATTTAATGCAACCAGCAGATCTGTGCGCCTGGTTGGAGACACCTACGTTGGCGCATCGGCCCAATGCTCGCTCTGGCGCTCAGATCGCTCAAGTGCTTCAAACCACGGCTCCAGATGAGGCAGATCAGCGGCGTCAGTTTCGATTGAATGCCACCTTCGGCTTGGCTGGTTCTTCGGTGCTCATCCGCTCTGGCTTTGGCGAAGCCGACAGTGGCCCTGACATGGAGCATCTACACGCGCTGAATGCTGAGGGCAAGCACGTCCCGGTCATTTCCGGCACGAGTTGGGCTGGCATCATGCGCCACCGGGCCTTACGGATTGCCAAAACCCTGGCCGGGGGGAATGTAGATCATGGTCGAGGGCCAGAACAGATGATCAGTGCGCTGTTTGGTGATATGCCAGAAGGTACACAAAGATCAAAGGCAAGTCGGGTCACTGTAAACGAGACTGAAGTGCGGTATGGACAACATCTCTATCAAACTCGAGTGCGTATCGATCGGTTTACGGGCGGAGCTTTCCCTACTGGGTTGTTTGAACAGGTGCCGGTTTATGGACGGCCAGAGACAATGATTGACTTTGCTTTACATATACGCGACCCAAAGGAGTATGAGATCGGTCTGATGCTCCTGGTATTGAAAGACCTGTGGACGAGCGATTTACCGGTGGGTGGCGAGGCAAGCGTTGGTCGCGGCCGATTGCAAGGAATTGAGGCGGAGCTGCGGTTGCCCAACCAGCAGCCGATCATGCTGACACAAGCCCAACCCGCATTGGGGATTACCAGCGAGCAGCGCGCCTATCTGCAGCGCAAGGTTGATGCCTTATGGCAATACTTACAGCCCACGACGGAGGATGCCAATGCCACCAACTAGAGATTTACGCACAATTCAAGATACCTGGGTGCAGGTGACACCGTTTGAAGATACAGAAATAGCGCCCGAACCCATGACCTGGTTGGCTGGATGGGCGCGGCCCGGCATGTTCTTGTTACTCCATGCCGACGATGGTGTGCTCTGGGGCAGGGGAGCAGCGCACGCACTGGAATTTAGCGATGCGGCACTGCACACCCGTTACACACAATATCCCGTCCTCATTCAAATGGCGCGACTATTTGACCAAACAGAGGAAATTTTTCTCTGGCGTATTGACGAGGGCAAGTGGCGTGCGCGGAGAGTGGTCGATGGGGCTGATGGCGAGCGTATGCCATCATTTGATGAGCCGCAGGTACTTTGGGGTACGCGCGTTGAGCCGCTCAACCATGGTTTTTCTAGAATGGTCGATGGTAAAGAAGGATTGATGCACATTGTCCCGTTGGCCTTATCCACCGACGATTGGAAAAAAGACCGACGGCAGTTGCGGCTCGATGTACGCCACTATTTGATCGAAGAGCAGGGCTGGCTGCGCGTACACTTCAGTCGATTGTTCAACCTGCGAAAGGAGACCAACGCATGAGCCTGCCACAACATCAGAACCCGACGGCCGAGAAAGATGCTGCTCTGGCCCCTTATAATTTTGTGCCACTGCCAGAACAGGTGGTGGCAGTGCAGTCCACGGTTGACCATAGCCGCTATCATCCCCAACCCGAGCGTTACACTGGCCTGATTCACTGCACTTTGACTACAGCCTCGCCCTTCTACACGCGCGCTGCACTAGAACGCGCCGACTTCAAGGAGAGTAAGGAGAGTAAGGACAAGATAGAAGCGTTTTATGTTGATCCAGTAACCAAAGACCCGGTCATTCCAGGCAGCAGCCTGCGCGGCATGGTGCGCACGTTGGTGGAGATCGCCAGCTTTGGTAAGTTGGACGCCGTTGGCGAAACACCGCTTGTCTACCGCGCCGTCGGCGATATTACCGGTCACGGCGACAACTATCGCAAACGGCTGATGCAGGAGGATATGATCGGTTATAACGGCAGCGGGAAACGAGTTCACCAATACACCCCATTGATGCAGGCTGGTTATATGAAGAAGCTGCAGGGTGACCGCTGGCAGATCGAACCGGCACAAAAGATCGGCGGCGTCACCTTTGCTCGCATCAATTTAGATGCATTGGAGCGAATTCAGTCCAAGCTTACACCTGTGCCTGGTTGCCGCAATGCCGCCCTGATCTATATCCAGCCTGGCCCGTATGATTATCAAGATGTACGGGGCGGCTTCCTACGCGTGAAACAGTCACGCGTGTTACGCGCCGCCGAGCGCCCGGGCCCTGGTCTGATCGAAGCAACCGTTGCGCGCAGCGGCCACATGGCGTCGAAACGGAGCGAGGCCGTTATCTTTCCGAAAGACCCCCAAGCCAAGCCGATTCCAGTGAGCGACGAATTGCATGACGATTACCACGCGCAATTGAGCCAGGAACAGGAAAAACTGTTGGGCAATCGGGGCGTCTTTAACGATGGCCAGCCTGTGTTCTACCTCATGGAAAATGATGAGCTGGTCTTTTTGAGTCACACGATGATGATGCGTCTCCCTTACGAGAAGACGCCCAAAGATTTCGTGCCCGCAGCCCTGCGCAGCGCTGATCAGATCGACCTGGCTGAAGCAATCTTCGGTTTTGTGCGCCAGGATAAGCAGCGCAACGAGCAAAGCCGGGCTGGACGGGTCTTTTTCAGCGACGCACATCTTTTCGCCGACCAGGATCGTAACCGACTCTGGTTGACCGATGCAGATGCGATCACACTCAAGATTCTCGGCAGCCCAAAGCCCACCACCTTCCAGCACTATCTGACGCAGCAAGAGCCAGACCCCCAGATCGCGCGTTACACCAGGGATGGCCGGCCACAATACAAGAAGGAGTTAGCCGACTACACTGCGGCACAGATCGGAAAAGCTGTGCTGCGCGGCCATAAACTATATTGGCATAAAGGCGAGGTTCAACTGGGCGATGTGCAAGAGGATCAACAGAAATTAGCCAGCGCCAAGAAAGCCGATACCCAACACACCCGTGTAAAACCTGTGGCGCCCGGTGTGAATTTTGCATTCACCGTGCGCTTTGAAAATCTTGCCGAGGTTGAACTTGGGGCTTTACTCTGGGCGTTGATCTTGCCCGGTGAGGCCAACAAAGCATATCGCCACAAACTGGGCATGGGTAAGCCACTGGGCATGGGCAGTGTTCAACTGCAAGCACAACTCGTTCTCAGCGATCGCCAACAACGTTACCGGCAACTCTTCACTGCCGATGGCGCCTGGGACGAAGCGTTGACCACAGCATCGGTCGATCCCTTTGTGCAGGCTTATGAGCAATTTGTCCTGTCACACATCCACGCTAGCGAGCGGGGTCAGGCGCAACGGCTTTCGGAAGTTTTGCGAATCAGGATGTTGCTCAAGCTGCTGGAGTGGCCTGGGCCGCCCAAAGAGCAGACTCGTTATCTGGAAATCGAGCGAGAAGACCCCAATGTGCGTCGTGGTAAGGTCAATGAATATCGTGGTCGCCCTGTACTACCTGATCCGCTGGCCGTGGTCGAACCAGGATCACGGGCAGCCGGCCGCCGCTCCGGACAAACCAGCTCACGTGGACAGACCCAGCAGCCGGCTCGTGATCGCACCACCAAAACAGCATCAGTGCGTCAGACGCCCACGCCAGTTGAAATACAACCGTCTCGACCGGCGACTACGATAAGCCCAAAACCTGCGACGCCTGCCGAGCCAGCTACAAAGCCGCCGCCCGAACTGGCAGAGCCGCGGTCGTTGAGCGACGTGAAAGAGGGCATGTGGCTGGAGGGCAAGGTCGTGCGAGTAGATCAAAACAGCGTGATGGTAGATGTAGGCGTAGGAGAAAATGCCTCTCTTTACAAAGATCACATCCAGCCCGCTGTTCGCGACCAGGAAGACCTGGAGGAACGCTTCCCCACGGGCAAAGTGGTGCGCGTCTGGGTCAGGGGTTTCAACCGGCGTGGTCGCATTCAATTGACCATGAAGGACCCCCGCCCATGACTGTCAATGCGATTCGGCTGCAAAACTTCATGGGCTTCCAAGACACCGGCTGGGTGGAGTTGCGCAGCATCAACCTGCTCTTTGGGCGCAACTCCACCGGCAAGAGCGCCATCTTGCGTGCGCTGTTGCTGCTGCGCCAAAGCCTCGACAGCCGCCCAGAGGACGGCCCGCTCATCTTTGTCGCCGAAGATGGACAGGACTTTGGCGGCTTTCAGCAGATGGTGTTTGGTCAGCAAATGCACAACAACATGTCGTTTGGGTTTCGTTGCGCCTTTGCCCCGACGATCTATTCAGATGAAAATAACTCTGAAGCAACCCACTCTCAAGAAGCGCAGATTGCCAGCAAACAAGTGCGAGGTGTGCGATATGGCGACCGTGCAGGAGATCTTTTAGATGAAATTGGTGTCGAGGCGCATTTGTCCACTGTTGAAGACCGAACTTTTATTGTTGTGGACTTTGGGTTGCATTTTAGCTATTCACCCGAGTCGAACCTTGTTAAGCTTGTCAAGGTAGAAATTAAGGATCAGAATGAACTGTCAATTCTGTTAGCTGTATCACCCAATCCGCCAACGGAGCGAGAATGGACATTCACAACCGAGTATCCAAAACTTGCTGCTGCATCTGAAAATGAGTATGCATCTGAAG
>QEUW01000262.1:11147-12984 GCA_003577005.1 Chloroflexota bacterium
CATCTGAAGATTCGGAAAAGGTCCTATACAATAGCGAATTGATCTTGCTTCAAGGATTCATGCCCCGCCTACATGTGCTGGATTCTGCCGTCCCACTTCCTGTCGAAGGCGGTGACGAGAACTCCCCGCGTGAATATCATTCCCTACCTTTTAAGCGTTGCTCATCTTTACTCGAGGAATTGCGGAAAGATGTCACCAAATTCCTGCTTACAATCCAGTACTTAGGCCCTTTGCGCGCTGAACCGTTGCGCTACTACTACGTCGCCGGCCAACCAGGCAACCGGCTGGACGCGCAGGGGCGACACGTTGTGCAGACCTACCTGGCCGGCCAGCGGAATCAAGCGAATCAAGATCGCCTTGACCAAATCAACCACTGGCTCGACGATGCTGGCGTCGGAAAGCGCTTGGTTTTCAAACCGGTAAACCAACAAGAGACGCTCTATGAAGTCGAGTTGGTAGAGAATCTGGGTACGCAAAGTCTCCAGCCCAATTTGCGCGAAGTGGGCTTTGGCGTCTCGCAGGTCTTGCCCGTTCTGATTCAGGCCATGTTGGCGCCGGCTGGCTCGATGGTTATGATCGAGCAGCCGGAGTTACATCTCCACCCGGCAGCTCAGGCGGAGTTGGGTGATCTGTTTATCGCGGCCACAAAATTTGGGGTTCGATTTCTTATTGAAACACATAGTGAGCATTTGCTGTTAAGGTTGCGAAGTCGGATTACAAAATCGCGATTGCGCACCCTCGAACAAGTGGAGGAGATCTCAAACGCGCTGGTTCACAAAGTTGAACCTCCAGACGATTTTCGCCGTGAACATCTGTCCCTTTATTTTGTTGAGCGCATCCATCATGAAAGCTATATACATACCATTGAAATTGATGAGCAAGGTCAATACCAGTCAGTGCCTGAAGGCTTTCGCCGCTTCTTTTCCGATGATTACGATGAAGTAATGCAAATGAATCTCGATTTGGCAAAGATATTTGAGCTTGGAGCGAAGCATGAAGATCGTGGTTGACACAAATATCCTTGTGAACGCATTTAAGCGCAGTAACATTAAGCACCTAGCCGTTACGATGCTTTTGATGAGCATTCCGACTGCCATTATATGCCTTGATTTCGAAGGCATTATTGACGGAGAGTATCGCAGGAATTTATCTGGTCTGGAACTCTACGAAAAATGGGTAAAAGAGATCCGATTCGATTTTTGTAATGGCCGCCTGCCAAATACCCACAAGGTATTCCTGTGCAGCAAACAGTGTCACGAGCCTGTCGACCACACGCTCATAGCAGTCGCGCTGAACTCCCATAAAGTTCTATTTACCGAAGACAGCGATATGGGCAAGGGCGCCAAAGGGGGTGTTCAGCCACACACAGAAGTATTACATTACCTTGTCCATAAACTTGGAATTCAAGTCTGTGATGCTGGCGAAGCACAAGCATTACTGCTCAGTCTACGCTGATCCTGCCGTGCGAGCCCCGGCGCAAGCCGTTGATCACCGAGTCAGTGGCAGCGATCAGGTTTGGGCGGGATCAGTACGATCGAATCGTTTTAGAATAGCCATCTATATTGTATGGAAAGGAACGCACGATGTTTCGATTATTGACCACGATAGCCGTTTCTATCTTATTGTTGCTAACAACGCCGCGCCCCGCCCTGGCCGACGCTCACCGTCACCGTTGCGGACAGCGGCATCACCGTCGTGGCGGACTCGCCCGCCGTCACCGTGGGGGAAATCGCCGCAGTGCAGACGGCGGACGAAGTGGCGGCGCAGCAATCCCTGGACGAACAAAAAGCCCAGGCCATCACCATTCCCTATGACGACCTCTTCCGCAACAACGAAG